>NZ_AYYA01000039.1:0-93352 GCF_000511065.1 Psychrobacter sp. TB67 | reverse complement strand
TGAGATGCCCATAGACGAATTTATCATCAATATCTATTTAATGGTAGAGCAATATTACAAAATAGTCGTCACCAAACCCTTGCGAAGTGCAGGTTACGCGCCAAAGCTAAGTGATCCTGAGGTCATTTGCATGGAGATGGTCGGTGAATTTTTACACCTTGATCAAGACAAACAAATTTGGCAATACTTTACCCAGCATTGGCAAGACTGGTTTCCAGCCATCGGCTCATACCCTAACTTCGCAAAGCATTGCGCAAATCTGTGGCAAGTCAAACAGCGGATACAAGATAACGTCAGTCAAATTGAAGGCCGTGACAACATTCATTTTATGGATGGCTTTCCGATACCCGTCTGTCATTATGGACGCGCTTATCGGCATAAGAATTATCAAGACTTAGCAGCTTTTAGCTACTGTGCCGCTAAGCAAGAGAGGTACTATGGCTTTGAAGGCCATTTGCTTGTTAACTTATCGGGCATGATTAAAGGCTTTACCTTTGCTCCTGCCAATGTTGATGAAAGAGCGGTTGCCCCAGAAATCACCACTCATATTCATGGGCTGCTTGGCGCTGATAAAGGGTATATCAGCCCTAGTCTGACATCGTACTACGACGCTCAAGGCGTGGATTTACAAACGCCACTCAGAGCCAACATGAAAGAGGATAGACCCAAACCTGTGGTAAGGCGGCTAATGAAAGCCCGCCGTATCGTTGAAACAGTCATTGGTCAGCTATCAGAACGATTTAATATACAAAGGGTACGAGCAAGAGATTTATGGCATTTGTCTCATCGATTGATTCGTAAGATTCTTTCACACAATCTGTGCTTTGTACTCAACAAAAAACTTGGTAATCCGCCTCTTCAGTTTGATTTGCTTATTTCAAGTTGAGAGTGGGGTTGTCTATATACTCTTCTTTTATACATAACGCTTTTATAGTTTACCTATCTTTTTAAAGAAGTCTTTGTAAGCAGCGACTTTCTTCTCTAACGCCAACGGGTATGCGCGCGAGGTTGACGGTAACCTATATAAGGTAAGATTGTTCACCTCGGCTTTTTTATTATGCTCGTTTTGCCATTCATAAGGATAATCCATGCTTTGGTTGGTCTTAGGATATTTGGATTTGGCAGGTGGCTTAGCTAATAAATTGAGCAATACTTCTGTCGCTTTACCGCCAGTGGTAAATAAGGTTTCAACCTTTGGTACTTGTGGCAATATATTATCTAGATCAACTGGGGTGACAACGGTTAAGTTTTTATCTGAGGCATTGCCGGTCTCGCGGATAGCCTGAGTAACGGTAGGACAAGAAGCAATGCCGCGCTCGAACATAAAGGCGCGAATACGCTCAGGGTCAAAGCGCTTTTCATCACCGACTCTGAAATAATCCACATCGTCAAAAAATACCTTGCCATAAATACGCCACATATCATTATAAAAGTTCGGATAATGGAAACTCATGGCCCATTTATCAGCGGTCGGTGGAAATGTGCCCATCATCATCACGGTGGCATCGGGTGGTAACACTGGACCGAACGGATGGGTTTCTACTTCTGCTGCTCGAGCTGCGGACAATATCGAATTATTATCCATTTTATTAGCATTATTATAAGTATTGGATGGTTGTGTAGTCATAAGATTCTTCATCAGAAAAGCGGTTTTTTTGCTATCATAGCAGGCCTAAACACTACTTCATCTATCATGACGCTATTATAGTCAAACATAGTCGGTCTAAATGAAAATAGCCTTACTAAAAATGTCTTTGGCTTACTTTTAATTGAAGCATTAAGCTTACTATTGCTAGGCTAAAGATAGGGTTGAAGTGCGGTAAGTGTTTGTATCTTTTATACTAATAGCAACCGCAGTAACTGCGCAAGCATCAGACCAAAACCAAGAGAGACCTTATGAACGACTTAAAAATCACCGTTATCGACCATCCGTTAGTCCGTCATAAACTCAGCCTCATGCGCGAAAAAGACTGTAGCACCTATAAGTTTCGTACATTGACTAAAGAGCTTGCACGCTTGATGGCGTATGAAGCGAGTCGCGATTTTGAAATTGAAACCTTCCCGATGGAAGGCTGGTGTGGTGAAATCACTGGTGAGCAAATCATCGGTAAGACCGCAACGATTGTGCCGATTTTACGTGCCGGTATTGGCATGCTTGATGGTGTGCTCGATTTGATTCCTACGGCAAAAATCTCTGTGGTTGGTTTGCAACGTGATGAAGAAACCTTGCAACCTGTGCCATTCTTTGAAAAATTCGTCAGCCATATGGACAAACGCCCTGCCCTTATCATTGACCCAATGCTAGCGACGGGTGGCTCAATGGTTGCGACTATCGAGATGCTCAAGAAAAATGGCTGTACTAATATTAAAGCGTTGGTATTGGTTGCGGCACCTGAAGGTGTCCGTTTGGTCAATGAAGCACACCCTGATGTGACCATTTATACCGCTGCCCTCGACAGCCATTTGGATGAGCACGGTTACATCATTCCAGGCCTCGGTGATGCGGGTGACAAAATCTTTGGTAAGCAACTATCAAACAGATAACTATTAACTTAGTTTTCATTAAGATGATAATCATTAAGCCAAAATAGATAAGATAAGCAGTCTTCATAATAGTTGTTATAACAGTAATATGGTATCAACGATAAGGATAGAAGATGAACGTATTGATTACAGGGGCAAGCGCCGGTTTCGGTAAAGCGTTGGCTGAGCGTTTGGTTGCCAACGGTCATCGGGTGATTGGCTGTGCTAGGCGTCTAGATAAACTTAATAATCTGGCAGAAACGCTGGGTGAGGCATTCTTACCCGTGGTGATGGATGTGAGTGACACGGCAGCTATCCCGCAAATTATCGCTGATCTGCCTGATACCTTTAAGCAAATTGATGTGCTGGTGAACAATGCAGGGCTGGCGCTCGGTACAGAGCCTGCGCACAAAGCCAGTCTTGATGATTGGATGCGCATGACCGACACCAATATTAAAGGTCTCATGGCGCTCACTCACGCGGTCTTGCCAGCGATGGTGGCACGCGATAGCGGTTATATCATTAATGTTGGCTCGATTGCAGGCAGCTGGCCGTATTTTGGCGGTAACGTTTACGGCGCGACCAAAGCATTCGTCAAACAGTTTAGTTTAAATCTGCGAGCGGACTTAATCGGTACGCAAGTGCGCGTGACCAACCTTGAACCGGGTAATGTTGCGGGCACTGAATTTTCAAACGTGCGCTATCATGGCGATGACGATAAAGCTGCTCAAGTTTATGATGGCTTCAAAACCATGACGGGTGAGGATATCGGCGATATCTTATTATGGCTGATTGAATCGCCAGCTCATATCAACGTCAATCGCTTAGAAGTCATGCCAGTCGCACAAACCTATAACGGGCTGACGATTGCTAAGCAAGACTCTTAAACGTTTAGCCGAGCGTTCGACTCATTAACGTAATTCATAATAACGAAGCAACGTAGTCTCACCTATGTTGCTTCTTTTTTTGCTGATGACATTCTCTTCATTGACCAAGCGTAACTCCTGAAAATCTAAAATCAATACTTCATTGCGTGTGCGCTCACTGGTGCGCTTATTGTGACGTATCGGAAATCCTACCACCTGCCTTCCGACGATGGTTATCTGATTAATCACTGCTTCTGAATGATCCATGACAGATTTTTTATGGGCTTGCTGCGCATTGATGACTGCTGTGGCAGGATTCACAGTCGTGGTTAACAGCTTATCTAAGCGCGCAATTTTTGGCATACTTCCTCCCAAAAACAACGTCTGCGCAAGTGGTAAATACTGAGCATGACGTATCAACTCTCGGCGAAATAACGCTGGCATATCCGCATTAAAACTGTCTTCTGTCTGCCGATAAAAAGCAATAAAGTTACGCTGCAGATAACCGCCAAATACCGTAAAGTTAATCCATTCTTGATAAGTATCATTAGCCAGTAATTGCCTAGTGAAAATATCGGAAAAAGCCTTGGCATCTGGTGTGATATTACCCATTAACATGGCTATCAATAAGCTGTGCGCATCGGTAAAAGTCTGCTGCTCCCAAACTTGCGGGTAAAGGCTGCTATCAAGTGATGCCAATGTCGATATGCTCATAAAGCATCGCCCCTTTATTGTTATATTTCAAATTGAGATAATGACTCTTAATCACAAGCGTCACTTACTGTCTATTCATTTTATGCTATGGTCAGCTTAGCTATTTTTTATGAGCACTGTTTTTATTAATGCAGATTTTACTATAACAAGCTCCCATCGATAAGATAAGGATATTTTATGACGAATAATGCGCTGACTTTGACCTTAGAATGGTTCTTGAATCCTGACCATTTACCGTTTATCGCAGGGATTCAGACCGGTGCGTATCAAAAAGCTGGACTCGATATCACCATGATTGAACCGACGGAGCATTATGATGGCTTTGCCGAGTTGCAAGCAGGCAATATCGACCTGCACGTCAATGAGCCGATTCATTTATTTGAACATTATTTTGATGACCTAAAAGCGCTCGGCTGTTTTTTTGTGACCGATGGCGGCGTGCTGATGAAGCAAAGTAGCATGGAGAAGCTACAGCAAAACCAGCCAATACGTATTACTACGCCAGCAGCCAATCCCATTACCAATAAAATCGGCTTTGAGATTCTGCATCGTTATGCCAAGCAGAATAACTTTGAATTGGATCGTAATAATGTTGAATTCGTCGAGACGGACTTTCAGCATTTAAAGCATTTGCAGGAAGGCGATGGCAACCCTAAAGGTCAGGGCGAATTCGATGGCGCTTGGTTATGCTTTTATAACTTTGAAGGTATTGAGGCCAATCACGCTGGACTGGACTACACCTTTATTGATCAAAACTTATCGCCCTATCCCAACTTTTCAGCGCTTGAGCTGATGACGACGCATAGTATTTGGGACGCTAAAAAAGAAGCGTTGCAGCAGTTCGTCAAGATCACTACTGAGATGGGCCAGTTATGTATCAATGATCCAGAGCAAGCACGCGCGATTTATTATGGTTACACAGGTGAATCAGCGTCGGCACTGATGGATGACATTATCAATGATACGCTCAAGCGCTTGATAACGCCTATTGAACCCAACGCTGGTCGTTGGTCGGCACTACGAGATATGTTAAATACACTTGATATCGCTGCGCTCAGCGATGCGGATTATGCAAAGCTGTGGCAGTAAAACAATAGTCAAAATAGTTGGCTTGTTTTTTGGCTTATTTTTAACAGTTACGATATTTATCACGGAAATACGACGCTATGATGACCAATTTAATGACGTTGCCCAGTCGCTACCAGTCGCGTTACCAGTTGCAAACGCTGACCGTTACTGCTGCTGACGGTACGTCGCTGCCCGTTTCAGTCATTGGTCAAGGTACGCCAGTGCTAATGCTGCATGCCTATGGGATGGATGCACGCGAGTTCTTACCTTTTATCTTGGCACTGACGGGTAAATATACTTTTTATTTGCCGCATCTGCGTGGTTTTGGTGCCGCAAAAGATATCATGATGGAACAGTTTGATTTTGTCCGTCAATATGCGGATGATACTAACGCTGTGATTGAGCAAATTTGTGAATGGCGTCAAATAGAGACGTTGCCAGTGGCAGCTATTTCGATGGGCGCGCAAGTCATGTGGGCTTATTTTGAGCGTTTTGGTGCCTCAAGAGTCAGTCGCTATCTTAATATTGATCAAAATCTAGCGATTCATAATCAAGATGACTGGCAAGGAGGACTATTTGGCACACGGCAACAAGAAGTGTTCGATATCTTTCAAGAAGTAATCGATCTGACCTTACCTTATGCAGACTCTAATAGCTTTACCCATCTGCCCTTTGCGCTTAAGCGCCATGCAACCGATGTCGAAAGGCTGTTTTCTTTATTATCCGTTAATCGCACGCGTTCAAAAGCTTTCATACAAGCGATGACTCATAAAAACGACCACACACTCGCGCTTTACGACCATAGCATTTGGCATCAAAAAATGCGCTGCTTGCAAGCCTATTTGGTCTTACCTTACGATTTTCGCGGTGCCATAGATAGAGTGACTATTCCTGTGGTCAATCTCATCGGTGGTCGCTCTAAGCTTTATGATCCCAAATGGCAGCAGAAGATTACCCAAATGCTGCCTAACGCCACTGAAGTTATTTTGCCACGTTCAGGTCACGCCATTCCCTTGGATGAGCCGATTGGGTTTTATCGAGTGTTAAAAGAGTTTTTGCAGAATCGCTAGCTCAGTGCAACTTACTGCGATGTCACAGAACCACTCTATAATCGACACTGTTACTGTACAACCCGTCATAGTAATCGCTCTATCCACCTTTTATACTAAAAACCTGACGTTAGCTGTGTAAGCGCAGTAACGTTAAAATAAAATACTTTTTAATAATAATTCTAAAAGGAACAATGTATGCCTTACGTTAGCGTTGCACAGCAAGACAATCAAGCTGTCGATTTATATTATGAGGTCTAAGGTAGCGGCAAGCCTGTGGTATTAATCCATGGCTGGCCGCTGAGTGGACGCGCTTGGGAGTCGCAATTGATGACACTCGTTGAAGCTGGTTATCAAGTCATTACTTATGATAGACGCGGCTTTGGTCAATCGTCTAAGCCATGGGAAGGTTATGATTACGATACCTTAGCGCAAGATCTAAAAGCATTGATGGATGAGCTGGATCTGCAAGATGCTACTATCGTTGGCTTCTCTATGGGTGGCGGCGAAGTCGCTCGCTATTTGGGCAACTTTGGTTCAGAACGCATTAGCAAAGCGGTACTCGCCTCTTCTGTTCCACCTTATCTGTTCAAAGCTGATGATAATCCTGATGGGGTCTTAGCAGAAGCAGATATTCAAGCATTCTTAGATGGCGTCAGCGGCGATCGTATTGCCTTCTTAAACGACTTTACCAAGAATTTCTTTACGCCAGCAGAGGGTAAGCTACTAGTTAGCAAACCAATGCGTTTATATAACCGCGATATCGCCTCGTTTGCTTCAGCGAAGGCGACTTATGATTGCGTCAAATCCTTTGCCTACACCGACTTCCGTGATGATCTGAAGAAATTCGATGTGCCAACCTTAGTTATTCATGGCGATGCCGATCAAATCGTGCCACTTGAAGCTAGTGGTCAACGCTCGCACGATATGATTAATGATAGCCAATTACATGTGGTTAAAGGTGGCCCACATGGCATTAATGTCACTCATAAAGATGAATTTAATAAGGCTTTGATTGACTTCTTAAATAGCTGATTAGCTTTGGCTTTGAATTAAATAAGAAAAGCGACCTTGATAAGTCGCTTTTTTTTATTATAAGTTGTCAGAAAATTGTCCAGTTTAATCCACTAAGGCTTTAATCAGCTCAAATCTTGGCACTTCCTTACCGTCACTTATCACAGTTTCAGTAAACATCGCTAATGGTCGCACCCAAACGCCATACTCACCGTATAGGCAGCGGTAAACCACTAGCAATTCTTCTGTTTCTGAATGCTGCGCGGTATGCAAAACTTGGTAAAGACTGCCTTTATAGTGGCGGTAAATGCCTTGGGGGATGGTTTGGGTCATAAAATCATTTTCTCATTAAATTTTATTGATTCCGAGGTAATTAAATAAATCTAACCATGTATAACATATTATGCTTTTATATTTACATGTATCAGGTATCTTTATGTCACCTACTAATTCTTTAGATATATCTTTGTTAAACCCTTGCTCACTTGTCAAAACACAAGCATTTTTGCTTATAGCAACAGCTATATTAGATAGATCATTACTAATCCCATTAACCTTCTTTAAACGCCTCTCTACCTTCATGTTCTGAAAGAATGGTAATTCTTCAATCATTTGATTTTGTAGAGATAAAAGTTGAGTTTGATATGTCGTCTTTCTTATTACTTCAATGTTGAATGATTTGAAAAAATCATCCAAAACTATAGGTGAATACCCATCGAAAAGCGCTACTCGACCGTAAATTTCCTGTCTAATATCTTCAGAAACGACAAATTTAATAAGTCCAGCAGATATCGAGTTTAAAAGCGAATCCCAAATTGTTTTGAATATTTCAATAGGATAATATCGATAGCAAATATCAATAATAGCATTAGTATCTAAACAGACTCTTATCATCAAGAAAACGCCTTATCTTCTAAGTACTTCAAATCCTCAATACGATTAGGAATTCTCAGCAAGTCCATTGCAGAGTTAATAGTTAGCTCTTCTTTCCAAATAGCTGAAAATACTTGCTGTAAATAAACTTTACCAAAATGATTATATGTGGTGTGTCTCTTCTTAACCCCAAAACCTCCAGAGTTTTCAACTTGAAGGCTTTTTAGGTAGTCTTCAAGCTCTATTTGTTTTACTAAACCTAATTGTTTAAGCTGAATAGCAACAGCTGGTCGACTAGCCTTAGTAACCTTTCGAATTGCTAGTATGTTCTCACTTAGAGATAAGTTCGAAGAGTAATATTTATAGACAATTGAACTAGGGACTAAAACATATCCTGCAACCTCATTACAATAAACCTCTTCAGTATAGTTAGAATATATCAAGTTGCCGTCCAAAGCACTTTGCTTCAAACCTAAATGTACCAGTTCGTGTATTAGAGTAAAAAGTCGACGTGCGGGTGACTGTCCCGTAGTTAAAATCACTATGATAGGTAATTTATCATAGTACAAAGACATACCTTCTGAGCTTAAAGAAGGATTTGATTTCTCTAAAACAATTACATCATTTTTTTCCACTATAGTACGCCAAGACTTATAATAATCAGAGCCTGACTCTAAAAGATTTTCTTCCTCTAAATTTAAGAAATCTATGATTAATTGTGCATCGTGCTGTGCATTACTTCCTAAGAGATTTAAACCAAAATTACTTATATTTTCATCTAAAGACTCATAAATACTTAATAGATTGTCTCTGTCGATATATGCTTCCTGAGCTACTTTTTGGAATTGATAACTTTGCTCTTCATCTTCTCCTGATATATCTTCATACTTATTTCTAAAATCAATGACTTTAGGTAATTCACGACTAATGACTGAATCAAAAGTTAAATAAGAAACTGGTACTAGAAGTATGTCAGCTAATTTATTGAGCTGTTTAATTGTGAAAACATTATTCTCGACCTCAGCACTTTCAATTTTTTTAGAAGGAATGGAGGTTTTTTTGGCAAGCAAATCTACAGATAGCGACATCTGTTGTCGGTAATGACTCAATGCTATTGGAGAATGTCTCACTAATTGACGATTTGTCATAACTTCCTAGAATATCCTTTTAGAGTTAAACAAGGCTATAATTAATATTATAGCCCTATTTTAAATTAAACTTTATAAAAGAATTGTCTTTAACCTAACCCACCGTCACTTTCGCATACGCCTTTTTGCCTGCTTGGATAACGACTGTCTGACCAGACGTTAAGCTAAAGCCCGCATCGATGACTTCGCCATCTACTTTTACCGCACCACGCTTAATCATATCTTTAGCCGATGAGCTGTTTTTGGCAAGCTCTGCTTGATTCAATATCTGCGTGATAAATAATGCGTCCTGCCCTTCCAACTCTAAGGTCACTTCTGGCAGATCAACTGGCAATTCGCCATCAGCAAGCACGTTACCCGCTGACTTGTGTGCATTAGCAGCCGCCTCAGCATCGTGGAAGCGCTCGATTAATTCTTCGGCAAGAATACGTTTGATTTCTTGTGGATTGCGACCGTTTTCCATCTCTGCCATTAAGCCTTCGACTTCCTCCATCGGCTTAAAGCTTAAAAATTCAAAATAACGGCGAATTAGAGTGTCTGGCATCGATAGCAGTTTTTGGTACATCGTGCCCGGTGCATCATAAATAGCGACATAGTTGCCCAATGATTTGGACATTTTATTAACACCATCTAAGCCTTCCAAAATCGGTACGGTAATACACACTTGTGGCTCTTGACCATAACGACCTTGCAACGTGCGCCCCATCAATAGATTAAAAGTCTGATCGGTACCGCCAAGCTCGACATCGGCTTTTAGGGCGATAGAGTCATAACCTTGCACCAATGGATAGAGAAACTCGTGAATAGAAATAGGTGTTTGTGAAGCATAGCGTTTAGAGAAATCATCACGCTCAAGCATACGCGAGACGGTTTGCTGACTGGCCAGCTGAATCATATCAGCGGCTGACATATCGTTGAACCATTCAGAGTTAAAGACTACGCGAGTTTTTTCTTTGTCCAAAATTTTAAATACTTGCTCAGCATAAGTAGTCGCATTGGCTTTGATTTGCTCATCAGTCAATGGCGGACGCGTGCTGTTTTTGCCAGAGGGGTCACCAATCTTGGCGGTATAATCGCCAATTAAAAAGTAAATCTCATGACCCAAGTCTTGAAAGTGCTTCAGCTTATTAATCAATACCGTATGACCTAAGTGCAAGTCGGGGGCAGTAGGATCAAAGCCTGCCTTGATACGTAGTGGACGATTGAGTTTAAGCTTAGCAATTAAATCCTCTTCAGATAGGATTTCTTGCGTACCGCGTTGAATTAGGGCAAGTTGTTCTTCTAGGGTGTAAGTTTGCGTGGTCATGATGATCTCTTTATTGTCTTTATTAAAAGGGTAAAGCGTTTGGCCTATTTATCCCAAGCCCCAAAATACGATTAGCGGCGTCAAACTCGTTTAGTCCACTAGATATAGTACTTGCGCTCGTTTTTCTTGCTACTCTGATTTTTGGGAACGGGATTAAAGTTTCGTAGCCAGCAAAAAATGTTAGAATTTGGCAGATATACTAGCGTTTTTTAAGGAAAATTGCCATGACCAAGCCTCGGTCAACGATTGATAATAAAAATAACGATCTTTCAGATTCAAGTGTACCTGAAAATTCAGATGCTTTATCGCTCGCCGAAACCCTTGAACAGACGGTATTTGAAAGCTTCGATGAGGGTTTATATATCGGCATGATGTCGGGTACCAGCTTAGATGGTATGGACGCCGTATTGTGTCAATTCAGTAATGATAGTAGTGCTGAAGAAGATAGCCAAGCACCGATGCGACTGTTAGCAACTCATAGCCAAGACTTCCCGCCACGACTGCGCGAAGTGTTATTAGCCTTATGTCAGCCCAATGGTGTCAAGGAATTGATAGCCAGCGATGCTGAGCCCAACAGTGAAAACCATAGCGAATTGGACTGGTTCGGTTGGGCAAGCCGCGAGTATGGTGAGTTTGCCAGCGAGGTGGTCAATACTTTATTAACACAAGCAGATATCGACGCAGAGCTAGTGCTAGCTATTGGCTGTCATGGGCAAACCGTACGCCATCGTCCGCAGATGGGTTTTAGCTTACAGTTACTCGATGCCAATATCATCGCTGAGCGTACAGGCATCAGCGTGGTTAGCGATTTTCGACGTCGTGATATGGCAGTCGGTGGTCAAGGTGCGCCCTTGGTTCCTGCTTTTCACCAAGCTTTATTTGCCACACCTGACAGTACGCGAGTGTTATTAAATTTGGGCGGTATTGCCAATATTACTGTCTTGCCAGCAGCTTCCGATAACTCCTCAAATCAACCAGACAATATTGTAGATAATGTCGAAGGTAATGTCGTTGGCTATGGCGTTGTGGGTTACGACACTGGCCCTGCCAATTTATTATTGGATGCATGGGCGGCCTTGCACACGGGCAAAGATTATGACGCTGGTGGCGCATGGGCGCAGTCTGGTCAAGTCATTGAGCCGCTGCTCAACCAACTGTTGGAACATCCATTTTTTGCAAAACCTTATCCGAAAAGCACGGGGCGTGAAGACTTTAACTTAGCTTGGCTACAAGACGAGCTACAGACGTTCGATCAGACCACTGCCGATATCCGCTATTCAGCAGCCGATGTGCAAGCGACTTTAACCGAGTTGACCGCTATCAGCGCCAGTAGCCAAATCACCCAATTTATCAAAAATAATAAAAACAGTGCAGTTTATGTCTGTGGTGGTGGTGCCTTAAATGACTACCTAATGAGCCGTTTGCGCACGCATTTGCCTCAGTGCAGTGTGGAAACTACAGCCAGCTTAGGACTAGAGCCTACATGGGTAGAGGCCGTTGCTTTTGCTTGGTTGGCACGGCAGACCTTGATGGGTGAAACGGGTAACTTGCCTGCAGTAACTGGCGCGAGTAAAAATGTGGTGTTGGGACAAGTGTGTTTTGCATAGTCTACTGATTTTAGTTTACATGCGTGCACTTATGTGTTTTATAATGGCTTCTGAAATAACATCCTCTTAGGACCGTAAGTACAGGATATATCGCATGAGTCAACACAGCAGTTCAACCACTTCGCAAGCTGATCAAGTTAGCGCAACCTCGGCGCACAAACCGCGTCATAAGCCGCCCCACTACGAGCGCTCTGATGAGTTGCGCGTGGTGATTACTGGCATGGGTGCCATTACGCCACTGGGTCTGGACGTTGACAGCTCGTGGACGAAATTGCTCAATGGCGAGAGTGGTATTACCCCAATTAGCCACTTTGATACGACCGGATATCGTGCGCAAATCGCTGGTGTGGTCAAGGACTTTGACGCCAAACAATATATGAACGCCAAAGACGCACGCCGCTATGATGAGTTTATTCATTATGGCATCGCTGCCTCTAGTATGGCATTACAGAACGCTGGCTTTATCGACGAAGTCAGCGCTGCTGACGCCCCTGTGCAAGGCGTGGATCAAGAGCGTTGTGGCATTATTTTAGGCTCAGGGATTGGTGGTATACAAACCATCGAAAACAGCCGTGATACCTTACGTGAAAAAGGCGCTACCAAAGTCTCACCCTTCATTATCCCTGGCTCTATTGTCAATATGGCAGCAGGATTGGTCGCGATTAAACATACCTTAAAAGGCCCAAATCTCGCGACGTCGACTGCCTGTACGACCGCCACTCATGCTATCGGTCTCGCTGCGCGCTTAATCGCCTACGGTGATGCCGATGTCATGCTGGCAGGGGGCAGTGAAAAAGGCTCTAGCCCACTGGGCATAGCAGGCTTCGGTGCCATGCACGCCCTCTCTACTCGCAACGATGAACCGACCAAAGCCTCGCGTCCCTTTGACAAAGATCGTGACGGTTTTGTGCTCGGTGACGGCGCAGGCGTGGTAGTGCTAGAAAGCCTTGCTCATGCCAAAGCGCGCGGTGCCACGATCCTCGCCGAGCTGGTAGGTTTTGGTATGAGCGATGATGCCAGCCACATTACCGCGCCACCAGAAGATGGTAGCGGCGCGGCACGAGCGATGAAAAACGCTTTAAATGATGCAGGCATTGAGCCTGCCGCCGTTGGCTATGTCAATGCTCATGGTACCAGCACCCCTGCTGGTGACGTCGCTGAATCAATTGCTATCGAAAGGGTATTTGCGCCCGTCAAGGACAGCATTTTGGTCAGCTCAACCAAATCCATGACCGGTCATTTGCTAGGTGCTGCTGGTGGTGTCGAAGCGATATTTACTGTCCTTGCTCTGCAACATCAGCAGGTACCGCCAACCATTAACTTGGACAATGTCGAAGATAACTGCAACCTTGATTACGTGGCTAACCAATCACGTAAAGTTGAAAATCTGCAATATGCGGTGTCCAATAGCTTTGGCTTTGGCGGCACCAATGGCTCGTTAGTATTTGCGCGCTGGCCAGTTCAACCCTAAAGCAAAAAAGAACGCCTAAAAGCGTGTGAGGCAATCCATTGTAACCTTGGTGTCAGATTTGCTACGTTTGTCCACTTGCAGCCCCTTATCGTACTTGCGTATGATAAGGGGTAATTTTTGGAATATTTATGGAAGATACCATGTCAAGCTACTCATTTTCCCATCAGTTTTACCAGCGCTGGACGTGTGCGCCTGAGCCTATTCGCGCAGCCATTACCCAAGAGCTAAAGGATATCACCACCCTCTTACAAACCGAGACGCCGTTTGAGAGCTTTGTTTTTAGCACCCATGATCTAGATGCGCATGTCGATGAGCTTTATGAAAATCATGAAGCCGAGCAAGCGATTGCCCAAGCCATCGCCGACAAACAAGCGCAAGTGCGCGCCGCTGCTGAAAAAGAACGTCTCGAAGAAGAACAAAGAGTCAAAGCGGTAGAGGATGCTAAGCTCAAAGAAGAGGCAAAATTAAAAGAAGAAGCCCGACTGCATGAAGAAGCAAAAGCTGCACAAAAAGAACAACTGAAAAATGAACAGCTAGTAGCCGATAAAAATAGCCTTGATAATAAAGTTGCCCCTACCGATAGTAGCCAGACAAATACTGATAACAATACTGCCAATAGCGCTGCAAATAATTCTTCTGAAAGCACAGTCGCCGAAGCATCAGATGCTGCAAAAAATGACGCTGTTAACGATACTCTTAGCAAAAACGATGATGGCATCAAAAATAATAATGACATTAAAAATGACAACAGTATCAAAGCTGTCAATGATAAAGCCAGCGCCGCCATCAAACTGGCATTAAAAGATGCAAAACTAAGCGCAACGCATCAAGAATTGATCCGTGAGCTTGAGATGCAGATTGATGACTATCTTAGTGAGCAAATGATGTTGATGTCTGAAAATCTAAAATCTTGGCTACGTGCTGAGATGACTCAACATTTGGGTGAGCAAGATAAATCAGTAACTCATAAAGATGTGCAAAAAAGTTAAATATAGCATCTGGATAATAAACGGCATCTGGATAACAGCACCTAGCCAATAATCCGTATTCAGGTAATAAGTAGTATTCACGTAAGAAAAAGCCCCGTAAATCGTTTACAGGGCTTTTTTTATTTCAGGTTGGTAGTTGCAAAGCTTGTATAGTCAAGGAATTTCAGAATCGCTACAAGGCGACTGACCGCAGATAGTACACTGAGTACATCTAGGGCGGGTAACACCGTAGCGGTTTAAAAGTGCTCTGACTATAACTAGATAGCTTGTGTACGCTCAGTTAACCACTCTAATGCCGCACCATCAACACGGTCTTTTAGCTCAGCAAAGACTTGGCTGTGATATTCATTCAGCCAATCAATCTCTACTTGATCCAACAATGACGGCTCAATCAGACGGGTATCAATGGGGCAGTAAGTCACTGTTTCAAAGTTAAGGAAATTACCGAATTCCGTTTCTACTGGCTGAGCAACCCGTTTATTTACCATCAAGTTTTCGATACGAATACCGTATTTACCTTCACGATATAAACCCGGCTCATTACTCGATATCATACCCTCTTTCATCGCCCGCTCTTTTGGCGTGCTGGCACTATAAGCAATGACTTGCGGGCCTTCATGGACGTTTAAGAAGTAACCAACGCCATGACCAGTACCATGACCATAGTCCATCTGTGCCTGCCATAATGGCGCACGGCAAATCGCATCAATCAGTGGTGAAGCAATACCATCAGGGAAATGCGCTTTTGCTAAGGCAATATGGGCTTTGAGCACGGTGGTAAAGTCACGCTTGTGCTCGCTGCTTACTTTGCCAATACCGACCACGCGTGTGATATCGGTGGTGCCGTTTTGATACTGCGCCCCTGAGTCAATCAGTAATAAGCCGCCCTCGCCCTCAGCGACGTCAAGGTAGCTGAATTTTTCTGGCGTTGCGCGGTAATGCGGCAGTGCACCGTTCTCATTAAAACCTGCAATCGTTGGAAAGCTCGGCGATACATAATGCGGCTGCTGACTACGTACCTCAATCAGCATGCTATCGACATCAAGCTCACTTAAGCGCTCGCCATCTGCTAGACGCTGCTCAAATGTGGCAAAAAACTCACTTAATGCAGCACCATCTTGACGCATGGCTTCACGTACATGATCGATATCGGCGTCAGATTTAACCGATTTTAGCAACGTGCTCGGTGCCATTTGCTCGATAAAGCCCACATCGTCTGCCATCTTTGATAGTGTACCCACTGCGACTTTGCTTGAGTCTAATAGCAGCAAATCTTCTGGCGTCAGGGCGCCCAACGCCTCTTGTACCGCTTCATAATCAGCAAGGGCAATACCGCTATCTTTTAGGGCTTTTTCAATGTCGCTACTAACCTTATTATTATCGACGAACAACGTCGCTTTGTCTGCACTAATCAGCATATGCGCTAAAAACACCGGATTATAATCGACGTCAGCGCCGCGTAAGTTGGTCAACCAAGCGATATCATCTAAGCTGGAAAGCAAATGATGCGTTGCGCCTGCATCCGCCATACCGGCACGCACGGCAGCAAGTTTTGAGGTAGCGGACTGGGCGAGAAACTGCTCATCGTGGGCATACAACTCTGCTGATGGCAGCGCTGGACGATCACTCCATACTTCTGTCAATACGTCACGCTCAGTGATCAAGGTAATGTCGTTAGCATCAAAGGCGTCTAGCAGCTTATCTTGCTCGGCGATAGACAGCACATTGCCATCGACTGCTACGCTATCTCCTTCCTGCAAATGTTCGGCTAGCCAATCGATATGATTGGGCTGACCGGGTGCCAGCTTTTCTAGAGTGATACCTGTACCTTCCAATTGGTCAGCAGCGTGTACCCAATAACGACTATCGGTCCACATGCCGGCAAAATCAGCGGTAACGACGAGCGTGCCAACAGAGCCTGTAAACCCCGACAACCATAAACGGGATTGCCAATATTCTGGTAAGTACTCAGATAAATGCGGATCAGCAGAGGGGACGATAATCGCGGTAAGGTCTTGAGCAGCCAAGCTTTTACGCAAGCTGTCGATACGGTCATGAATGATTGGTTTATTCATTGAATGTGTCCTTATTTATTTTATATAAATTAGATTTAAAAAAATACTACTATGAGGCGACTATGGATAGCCGTCTTATTTGGGCGCTTAAAATCGATTTAAAGTTTAATTAAATGATCAGTACTTGAATCAGCCACATTCAATAGTTTGAGAATTAAAATGGTGTAAATAGCTGGATATCCCATAAATGAGATCAACTATTATTTCAGCAAAATAGAATTACAATAGAATATCATTAGATGTCTGGGCAGATAACAGGCTTTCAATGGCCTGAGGCAAATATCTCACCGAATGAAACAATAAAACGTGCTACCAGCAATGGTAACACGTCTCATCCTCTGTCATCGACTTGTGCGCTACACTCGCTCAACGACTTATTGAAAACCCTATTGATTAGCTAACTTTATCGGCACGCTCACTTTTCTGTAGCATGTTATTAATAGGCTTCGCCAATACCAATAATAAGGCGGCAGTGACGACCAATAAAACGGCCATCGTCGTAAACAAATCTGGCAAGCCTTCAATTCTATCAGCTGAGACATTGCCACCGAAAAATGCGGCAACCAAATTACCCATGGCTAAAGAAGCAAAGAAAAGTCCCATCATCTGCCCTTGCATCCCTTTTGGGGCAAGCTTAGTCATTGAAGACAGACCTACAGGACTAAGTGCCAGTTCGCCAAGGGTGAGTAGTAGCAAACTACCTACCAACCACAAAGGTGATGCCAACCCACTATCATTGGTCAAAATACTTTTCGAGGCCACAATCATCAAGCCAAAACCTGCAGCGGCAAGTAACATACCAAGAGCAAATTTCACCATACTACTAGGTTCAACACCTCTATTACCAAGCTTAACCCAGATAATACTGACGATTGGCGCTAGCAGTAGAATGAACAAAGGATTTAATGATTGGAACCAAATACTCGGTATCTCAAACCCCAAAACATCCAAATCTGTATAACGGTCAGCAAATAAGTTAAAAGACGTCGGCTGCTGCTCAAAACTTGACCAAAATAGCGTTGAGCCGATAATTAAAATAAAGCAAATCAATAGACGCAGCTTATCGGTTTTATCAAGCCTAGGTGAGATGAACATAATGGCAAAGTACAGTATCACTACACCTGCAATGATATAAGTCATATACTCCGCCACCATCTGCGGTTGAAACGGCATCAGACCTGTAGAGACTAAAACGACGACTGCCACTAGCAACGCTAAGAATCCAGCGACCCAGCGGCCTATATGTTTATAACGGTCATTGGAGCGCTCCCACTCAGGCGTGATGCCTTTCGCTTGCGCATAGTGTGTTAGCGTTTTTTGAGCAGAAAAACGGTAGATGAGTAGTGAGACCAACATCCCAAGACCACCAACACCGAAGCCAACGTGCCACATACCTTTTTCTTTAAAGATACCGACGATGAGTGCGGCTAATAATGCGCCGATATTGATACCCATATAAAATAAGGTAAAACCACTATCACGACGTACATCACCTTCAGAATACAACGCCCCAACCATCACCGAAATACAGGTTTTAAATAGTCCTGAACCCATAACAATACACATCAAGCCGACGAAAAACAGCGTCATGCCAAATAATGCGGAGAGCGCAATACATAAGTGACCAAGGGCGATAATGATACTACCCCACCACAAAGCACGCTCCTGACCTAGCCAATTATCGGCTAACCAACCGCCCGGTACTGCTGCTAAATATAGCGAACCCGCAAAAATACCATAAATGGCCGATGCGGTAACATCATCAAAACCAAAACCACCGCTGCCTACCGTCGCCACCATAAATAGTACGAGTAGTGGGCGAATACTATAATAAGAAAAGCGCTCCCACATTTCCGTAAAAAATAGCGGACGTAATGGTTTTGGATGTCCCATAAAGCCGTTGTCTAGCGCTTCCAGTTCAGCAGCACCAACCCCTAACTTTGATTCTCTGCTCATACATTTATTCCTTTAAATATCATATTAGTGATGACCAACTACCCAATTACGCAGATGAACGGTCATATAGGCGGAACATTGTTTCACTTGGTTATAACCAAGTAAAGAAAAAGTTGGCTAATAATTACACAAATACCCATAAAAAAACTCGCTCTTAAGCGCTAAGAGCGAGTTTTTGTTGGGATTATCAATGAAGAAATGCGGTCAACTGTTTTATAGAGCACTAATAATAAGACTAGCCATTCTTGAAAACGCTGTTTGTCAAAAGTTGCTCTGCAAAATTAATCTTATAAGAATAGCATTCAGTATGGGTAAGGACACGCTTATTCTGCGGTTGCTGTCTCTTCGGTATTACCAGCGTCTAGGTCGCCATCAGCTTGTTCTGCGCTCAAGTCAGCATCGCCAACAGCGGCTTGGTTTACCGTACCTGATGCTGATGCCGTACCTGCTTCCGCTGTCACTACCGCACCACTGGTATCTGCAGCTGGTGTGACCGTTGCATCAGCAGCCGTAGCCGGTGCTGCTGTATCAGTGCCTGCTTCTACTGGCGCTGCTGCGCTATCGGTCTCAGCGGGGGCTGTATCAGTGGCAACAGATTCTTCTGCCGTCTCAGCCGTAATGTGCTCTCCTGCTGGGCGCAAGAATGCTGAAACACCAATGAGTAAGACGATACCTAAAAATAAGGCAACACCGCCTAAAGCAAATAAGAACTCTTTCTTAGGGTTGTTTTCGACAATATGTTCTGACATACCTTATCCACCTTACACAAAATATTTGAAATATTTGGCTATTATATCGCAATTTATGTCGATTTGTTAAAACCCTTAACTATTTAAAGGGTTTATTATCGAATAAATTATTCAAATTAGCCGCTATTAGTCTGATTCATTAGCTGACCAAACGGCTTCGAGGGGTCGCGCGCTTGCCAAGATAGCTCAATAACAATAGGAGCGCTATAATGAACAAAATCGGGTAATTACCAAAACGCATGAATGGTGTATTACCCACCCGTGCCTGAATATCACCGCGTAGTACCGTCCGTTCAAACTGCGGGGCACGCTCTACAATACGGCCCTTATGGTCGATGATAGCGGTCACACCAGTGTTGGTCGCTCGCATAAACCAGCGACCATTCTCAAGCGCGCGCATTTGTACCATTTGTAGATGTTGCAGTGGACCCGCCGAGGTGCCAAACCAGGCATCGTTTGAGATGGTCAATAAAAAGTCGGTTCCAATCGCATTTTTACGCGTGGTATCGGGATAAGCAACTTCATAACAAACGGCCGCGCCCAAGTTGTGCCCACGTACACGCAGTGGTGACTGATTGTCGCTACCGCGACTATAGCTCATAATCTCTTGGCTACCAGCTAAGTTGGGTAAAATATCAAGCAGACCTTCAAACGGAATATATTCACCAAAAGGTACTAGCCGTTGCTTTTTGTACATGCCCTCTGCATCCGCACCTAACGCAATAACACTATTATAAAACGGTGGGTATTTATCCGTGCTCGGATCAAATGCTGCTTCATCCTTGTAAGGAATACCGGTGACCCACGTGGTATTGGTGGCTTTGGCCATTTTTACCATTTCACTGATAAACCCTACAGCTTCGGTCTGAAACATTGGAATCGACGATTCAGGCCACAGAACAATGTCACGTCCCCACTCAGTACGCGTCAAGGTTGCATAGATTTTTAAGGTTTCTACTTGATATTCGGTCAGCCATTTTAGATCTTGCGGAATATTGCCTTGAACCAGTGATACCGATAAATCAGGCGTGCCTTTAGGTTTCGTCCATTGTGGATTTATCAACCATAACGAGACGCTAAGCACCAGCAAGGCAGCCGTCGCAATCATATAACCACCACGGCGACGCAACAGCTCAACGGCACTTGCCGCCAACAGGATAGCAACGAATGAAACAGCAAATACGCCGGCAACGGGTGCTAATGACGACAGCCAATATTGCTCGGTAAAGGCGTAACCGACGAACAACCACGGGAATCCAGTGAACAGCCAAGTCTTCATCCACTCTTGCAACACCCAAAGTGCCGCAAAAGCCAAGGGCTGCTTGCCAACCAGTCGATTAAAAATTAACGCCAAAAATCCATGAAACAAGCCCATGCCTAGACCCATCAGCGCAATCATAATCAACGCCAGCCATGCGGGCGTCGCCCCATAGACATGGATGGACGTATAGAGCCAAAATGCACCCACGCACCATAGCCCCGTGCCGTATGCTTGGCCGATAAAAAAGGCTCGGCGACCTGTCATCTCAGGCATCAATAGCGCGTATAAAATCGCTGGCGATACCAGTGCTACTGGCCAAATGCCATAAGGTGCGAGGGCAAAGATAAATATTGCCCCTGCCAGCCAAGCAATCAATATGGCCAAACCCATAGGCAAACCTTTCGGTTTTTCGGGGTTCAGACGTTTTTGCAAATCAACAGTAGACAGACGCATAGCAGTTATCCAAAACCATAGTATCTAAAATGTTACATGTTTAGTATTCAGCCGATATTTAACCTAAAGCTTGCTCAATGGCTATAAACGCCCTATCTTTTCAATAGTATTGTTTGATAATCGTCTTATAAATATAGTCAAAATACCCCAAAAACGCGACGATACTGCTGATATCAATTTTTTGTAGCCTCTGTCTGCGTAGGCACAGCAAGCAAGAAAAATGGATATCAGCAGTGCGTGATTTCTCAATATTACTTTTCACTGACTATATAAGATTGATATAAATACAGCGTCTAAAAATTAAACCCGCCCATGATACCAGTCTGCGCCAATCAATGGGTAAATTTGAGTAGTAAAAAAATGACTGCTAAAAGCGACTGATAAAAGTAGCTACTAAAAGTGGCTATTGAAAGTGGCTACTAAAAGTGAATGACAGACAGACAGCAAAAAACACGATCGCAATCGTGTTTTTATAGAAATTATCAGTGCGTTATAAAACTTATGAATGGCACGTATGACAATGACGTCAAAAATACATTAATGACTGCCTATCAATAGGTGCTGCTCAGGATTGGTTTTGGTCAGTTCTAGGTTTTGAATAAAACGACCTTCTACATCAGTAATGGTAATTTGCCAATCGTCTATCACCACGCTCTCGCCTTCTAGGTCACCTACATAACCCAGTGCCTGCATGACCAGACCGCCCATCGTATCGACATCGGTATCATCAAAACGACTACCAAGCTCATCATTACAGTCTTCGATCACGGTCGACGCTTGCACACGCCAAGTGTTTGGCTTGTCGGGGTCGGCGACGATATTATTAATGTCACTGTCTTCATCGAAGTCATCATGTTCATCGACGATATCACCGACGATTTCCTCGAGCAAATCTTCCATAGTAACGACACCGCCAAAGTTACCAAATTCATCGACCACAATCGCCATATGTACTTGGGTACGCTGCAATGAGCGCAACAAGGTATCAGAACGCGCCGTCTCACTAATATAGAGCGGCTGACGTACCAAATCTTTTAGACGCTTGCTATCGATTTTGTCTTCTTGATCGCGCACCATGTGCACTAATATAGGAATCAAATCCTTGGCCAATAAGATACCAATGACCGCATCATCATCTTGACTGTCAAAGACGGGATAACGCGAATGCGTAGTCTCAAGGATAATATCCATCACTTCGGCAAGGCTGGTGCTCTCGTGCAGGCCAATCACTTGCGGGCGTGGAGTCATGATTTCGCGCACTTGGGTCGCAGGCAGATCGAGCACGCCTTCTAACATATCCACGGTATCAGGCTCTAAGAACTGGCGCGAGTCCTGTACCAAACGAATCAGTTCATCACGGGTTTCGGGGGCGGTCGATAGCCAGCGTTTTAAGCCGCGCATCGACCAACTACTCGGGCTTGGAGTGTCGTCAGACATGGTAATGTGATTTAACCTCTTTAGTTATTGGCAAATGTTAATTGTTGACAAATTAATAGCGTAAAAACGTAGATGGGGATGAAAGTACTAAATAAAACCAGTCGTTAATAATTAATAAATACCTAGACCAGTTTAAATTAGCTTCACTTTATCGCAAGGCTTAAAGACATTCAACGACAAATTCACGCAAATTGTATTGTCAGTGTGTTATAAACTTTGCTATGGTCAAAGCCTTTATTTATCAATAACAAACACTATGTCCTTACGCTCCTTTTTTTCTCGACTGCTCACGCCGCACTCAAACAACCATCGTTCAGAGAGTGGTGTGGCTCATAACAACCAGCAAAAGCCGACATGGCGATATTACCTTGTACAATTTTTAATCATTACCACCCTACTGCTATCCGCTGTTTGGTTACTGATGGCGATTTGGTATCAGTTTGGCGCGCGCTCAGTGCTAACGTGGTTGGCCATAATCGTCATTATTGGATTGCTTAGCGCCTTGTTTGCCACACGTTATTGGACGCCTGATACTAAGAAAGCACCGCATAATATAACAGCGGATAGACAAGCTACTGGCAAAAAAACGACAACTAAGAAAGCAAAGATTAAATGGCTAGTCGGACTGTACGCGGCGATTTGGTTCGCAGGTGTCGGCTGGTTTATGTCTATTACCCCTGAGCAACAACGCGACTGGATGCCTGAAGTCAGTCAAAAAATCACTTATGAGCGTGATCCAAACAATCCTGATTTGATTACGCTTACCAATGTCCGAAACTTTGATTGGCATACCGAAGATGACGCGACGGCACGCTGGGAGACGCGAACGATTGATATGTCAAAATTGTCTGGCGTCGATGTGGCGAACTCTTACTGGATGGGACCACTGATTGCCCATACCTTGGTGAGCTTTCGTTTTGAAGATGATAGACCCCTCGCCTTCTCCTTTGAGATTCGCAAAGAACAAGGCGAGTCTTTTTCGGCGCTCGCAGGATTTTTTAGACGTTATGAGCTGAGCCTGATTGCAGCAGAAGAGCGCGATATTATCTATACACGGACCAATGCGCGCGGTGAGCAAGTCTATCTATTGCCAATCAGTCATTTGCAGCAGCATGAGGTCAAGTCATTATTTGAGTCTTATCTGACTGCTGCCGATGAGCTGAATGCGCAGCCTGCATGGTATAACACCTTGACCAGTAACTGTACCAATATTATCTTTTATATGGCGCGGCTGGTCAGTGGCGATCGTCTACCGTGGGATTACCGAATTTGGGTCTCTGGCTGGCTGCCAAACTATCTCTATGATGTCGGCATGCTGGACGCTGCGCCTGAAAAGCAAAACCAGCCTTGGTCGATGGATACGTGGTATGAGCGCACCCATATTAATCCAAAATCTATGGGCTTCAATAACCTGCACTCTATTGCCAATAGCTATGAGTTCTCTCGGCAAATTCGTCAAGATATTCCGATACCACCACTGGCTGATTCGCAAGCAGAGGCTGAAGAGCAGGCCAAGTCAGCAGCTCAAGCGTCTCAATAATAGTATTGATCATATATTAAATAGTACTCATCATTAAAGCGTAGTTATTCGATGTTGTGTAAATTCAACCATCACCAAATAATCGAGAATATCATTCAACTCAGCCTCTATACGTTGGCGCTCGGTTTCATTGGGTGTTGGGCGGTAAATCGTAACATTAATAGTATTGGTCATTGGGCTAAAGCCAATACTTTGAGCGTCAGGATAACGCTTTAATACCTCAGGCCACGCTTTTTCTTGTATTGCAACAATCAGCTGACGCATTTTATCACTAATGGCTTGGATATAAATAGGAAAGGAATAATTTTCAAATTCCTTTTGCTTAAAGTGATACACATATTTTGGCGGGACGGCTTTAACTTTGGTTAGTGTCGTCACCCTAATAGAAAACTCATCAGGGTCATTGTTATCATAATAAAATTCCGCAATATTCGCGCCTAATTGCTCTGAAATTGCTTCATTCAATGGCAAGCTAATCCTTTGCAATAATAATCGACGCTGCGCCTCTTCAATAGAAACATTAAAATCTTGTGCATAAAACCAAGGAGCACCATTCCTTTCTTCCTCGGATAAAATATTCAGATAATAATCAGCCAATGGCTCGTCTTCATATTTTTTATCTGCGGCTGCCTCTATCTTTTGCCAGTTGACAATAACCATTGCAGCTGATTTAGGAGCAGTCACTGGTGCTGACATACCCTTTACAGGTATAGCTTGAACCGTTTGAGGAGTAGGAAAATTAGTCTCAGACAAGTGAGATATATTTGAGCAGCCGATTGACAAAAAAGCAGCACTGAATATCAAACTTGTTGTAAGGCAAATTTTATGCATATTCCAACCCTTAAATCATAACCCTTTATATCAGCAAATAATTAACTACGGCTTGACCCAATTCACCACGCGCGTTTCCATCTCTTCATCAGACATACCAATCTCCGACACACAGCGACCTGCTACGCCCACATTGACAGCGCGCATTTTCTGCTGAGTCTCTACTGCATTTTGAGTCAACAACAGATGCCAACTTGGCAGATTTTGTCCTTTATACAAGCGCTTATAAGCACAGTGCGATGGTAGCCACATCATTTGCGGCAAATTCTCCATGGTCAGCTGAATACAATCGGGAACATGTTCTTGGCGCGTGTCATAGTGCTGACAATAGCCCGTCGCACAGTCCATCAGCTGGCAGGTGACATCGGTGTACTCGACCAACTCCTCGTCCACATCGCCATGCTCATCTTCATCGATATACTTAATCAAACAGCAACTGCCACAGCCATCACACAACGCTTCCCATTCGCTATGATTTAGCTCTGCCAACGTAAAGCGTTCCCAAAACTGTGGGCGCAGTGTTTCAGACGCTGCATTTGATTCGCTGTCAGGAAATAGACTCACGATTGTGTCTGGTTTCAGCGGCCCAGCAGCATCAGCGTTTAAATTAGCAGCAGATTGATTTAACAAGTTAATAGTCATAGCATTGTAGTCGATTTTTTATAAAGAGACATTTTGATAAAGAGCGTTACAGTATTATAGCTGTTTTTGCTGGATATGGGCGTTAAGGTAGTACAAGTCAGAAAAACGAACCCTCACAATGACGAATAAATAAAACTTACAACATAAAAAAGGACAATAATATGTCAATTAAAACTTTCGAATTAATCAGTACAACCGAAAATGGTGTTGAGCTTATCAGCTACGTAGCGCTACCAGAAAATGCGTCAGATGACGCGCCAGTGCCAGGTATTTTAGTGGCTCCAGAATGGTGGGGCGTGGTCGATCATCCAAAATCAGTGGTCGAACGCTTGGCAGCAGCAGGTTATGCAGCAGTCGCTATGGATGTCTATGGCGAAGGCAAACTGACCACCGATGCAGCCCAAGCCAACATGTGGATGGAACAAGTATTAGAAGATCAAGATATGCTAATGGCGCGCTGCCGCTTGATTCTCAATGACTTTAGCGATCAATTGGCGGTTGATGGTGATAATCTAGCGGCAATCGGTTACTGCTTCGGTGGTAAAGTCGTCCTCGATATGGCGCGTGACGGTATGCCACTAAAGGCAGTTGCTACCTTCCACGGTAACCCATCAGCCAAACAGCCAGCGGACAAAAACTTCAAAGCCAAAGTATTAGTCGCTCATGGTCGCGATGACTCGATGGTATCGATGGACGCTATAGAAGGTCTGAAAAAAGAGCTAGATGCGGCTGACGTTGATTATACAGTTGATGTTTATGACAATGCTAAGCACGGATTTACCAACCCACATGCCGATGAGCGTGCAGCGAAAAATGACGTTGATCTTGGCTATAATGAAACCGCTGCCAAGCAAAGCTGGGAAAATATGCTTGAGTTTATGAAAACCAACTTAGGATCATAGGGTATTTAAGACTCATTTTTTGTAGTAACAGTTTTTCGCAGTAAGTAGTAAACAGTTTCTTAATATAATAAGGCTAGCCTAATAATATCAGGCTAGCCTTTTTGTTTAAGTGAATGCGTTACTTGTGTTTGTTCTTAAATCGAGTCATTATCTTCTCATTTAATATTGAGTAACGGTGCGCCAAGATCATGTCTGATATCAGTTGGTTTGTACTATTTATCTGCCTGGCAGTTATTGTTGTTCTTTATAATAAATTAAGAACCCGCCTTGATCTGCTACAAAAAGATATCACGCAACTGAAAAATGAGTTGCAGATACAAAAGCAAAGGTTTCGCTCCCCTATATTCGATAAAGACAACGATGTTGAGGCTAGCGCTGAACTTGATAATCCTCTTAATACTTATAATAATATTGAAGCACCAACAGCCTTGCTCGACAATGATATTAGCCAATTTACTACTGAAGAGTTATTTGAGGAAGTGGCTTCACTGTCTAAAACTGAAGCTACCCGTAATACGGTATACAAGGACGATGACGCGTACGCTAATCTCTTAAAAAATCTATCACCGATAGAGCCTGATGAACGCTCTCTACCTATCGTCACCTCATTGATTCATTCAATCAAAAACTGGTTTTTTGGTGGCAATTTGGTCGTGCGCGTTGGCGTATTAGTATTACTAGTAGGTGTGGTGCTACTGCTACGCTTGCTGAGCGAGTATATAGAGATTTCGATTACTGCAAAGCTCATGACTATCGGTATTGCAGGACTGGGATTGGCAGCACTAGGGTTAAAGCTAACGGCAAAACGTTTCTCGTATGGCATTACTTTACAAGGTGCAGGCTTAGCCATTGCTTATCTGAGCACCTTTTTTGCTTATAGTGTCTATCAAATTATCCCAAGTTTACCGAGCTTTATTGGACTCGGGTTGTTATCTGCCATTACTATTGCTCTAGCCGTACGTCAAAACGCTTTTCCTTTAGCGTTGTTGGCATTATCGGGTGCTTTCTTTGCGCCTATTTTGACCGGTAACGATACCGGCAGCTTAGTGACATTGTTCAGCTATTATTTACTTTTGAACGTGACGATTGCGATTATCGCGCATTACCGCCCTTGGAAGATACTCAACCTATTCGGGGTGGTCGTGACATTTGGGCTGGCCTATTACTGGGGCATGAGCGAAAATTTAAATGCTGTGGTTACATCACAGCGTTGGCTTTTAGTGTTGCTGGTCGCCTTACATTTACTGCTTTATCTGTTTGTCGTCATTCGCTACGCGCAGCAAATCATCGCTTACAACACTCTTAATGAAAAAAGTTCCTCTCATACAGATAATGCAAACAACGCAGATAACACGGGCAAAGTTGATTCAAAAAATAACGGCTATGTATTTCCCATTGATACGGGCTTACTGTTTTCAGTACCGATATTAGCATTTGGCTTATTTACTGCCTTATTAGATGACATCCCTAACGCTTTAACCATTACTAGCGCAGTTTTAGCAGTCATTTATTTAGGACTTGGCTGGTTGTTTGTCCAGCACAGTCAGCGTTATGCTTTAATTACCGAGGGCATGTTGGCATTAGGGTTTGGCTTTTTGGCGTTGGTCATTCCGCTGGCATTCGATGCTGAATGGATTGCTTTTGGCTGGTCGGTACAAGGATTGGCATTGGTGTGGTTCGGACGGCGCTCACTACGCGCTTGGTCAGTATTATTTGGTTTATTATTGCAGCTAATTAGTATCGGCATGCTGATACTAAATGTGGTCTTTGCTATCCAAGACTACCCAATATTGGCCTTAACCATTTCGGCTATCGCTTATCTAAGCACTGTATTTATTTTGCGCGCTAGCAACTCGCCAGTTATTTTAAACGTCGGCTTAGATAGCAACTTAAATAGCAACCTAGCGTACTCTCAAGAGCAAACCATCACATCAGATGCAGTAGCGGCCTACGCCAATGCACTGGGCATCAGCACCCAAGCCGCGCAGCAGTGGCTAACCTCAATCAATAGCCAAAGCAAAATCTTTAACCTTGTTTGGCGCAGTCCTCTATTAATACGATTTTTAACTTTTACTGCTATGGCTTGGCTACTACAAGTATTATTGCTTGATTTTAATCACTGGCTTACCAGTTGGCGATTGGCAACGACGACTTTGATTGCAATCGCAGCACTCATCAGCTTGGGCACTTATTGGACCATCAATCGTTATCGCTTGTGGGCAGAGATCAGACAGCTGAGTCATGGCTTACTAGTAGTATTTTATATAATGCTCATCCTGCAGCTACCGCAAAAATTCGAATTCCATTTAGCATGGCAGACAACAGATTGGTTGTTATTTACTGGCCTAATCATTGGTGGGTTGGTCATCGGACAGTTGTGGTTAAAGACGTGGTACGAGTATTCAGAATTGTCACGCTACGATGGCGCGAGCTGGTTAGGCGCTGGCATTTTAGTCATCGCTGCCGCAGCTCACTATGGACTCGCAGATTCAGCTGGGGTGATGGCTATCTTGATTCCAGCTGTTTTGATATTAGCAGGATTATGGTTCAGCTATCGTGATTCCGGTTATCGTCAGCAAAACACGCAAACGCATGAAGTGTCAAATCAAGGTTTTCTGTACTGGTTTGATTGGAAACAAGCGCTATTCCAATGCGCTGCTATATTCGCATCTATCGCCTTATTTTGGGTCGTCATTACCAACTGGTCTTATGACGGTGTGATCTGGGGACTGTCTTATTTTCCGCTACTGAACCTATATGATATTAGCTCTATTCTGGCGCTATTCGTTGGCTTTGGTGTTTATTACCTAAATCAGCAGCATAACCAAAAGCTAAGTATAGCGAATGCTGATATCACTATTAACGATAGTAGCAACAGGATTTTTACCGCTGACAATCTACTGGTCATATTAGGTTCTATCAGCTTTTGGCTGATCTCGAGCATGCTCATCAGAACCTTACATGCCACTATTGGCACGCCGCTATGGGACAGTACTCAGGGCGGCGCATGGCAAAGCGAGCAAGTTCAGACAGGATTGACCATTTTATGGACACTGTTGGCATTAATCGCCACCATCATCGCCAGTCGCTACTGGCAGCGTGCACTTTGGTTTATGGGTATTGGGCTGCTAGGCATCGTCGTGCTCAAGCTGGTCTTGGTTGATTTATCACAAACTGAGGCGATTTGGCGAGTCATTTCCTTCCTTGGCGCAGGCAGCTTGATACTATTGATTGGGTATTTGGCACCCTTACCACCCGCACATGAGGAAAGCGTCAATCAGGCTCAAGAGTAGCATTCAAAAACGTATAACAATTTAAAAAAATATGCTGAGAAAGATAATCGCTAATACTTTACAAACTCGAATTCATCAGTAGCGGGATTAGCTACTCATGGAGCTATAACTTCAGTATAATTGTCATCGTTTTGATTGTTGAGAGTGTGAAATGGTACAGAAGTTGACAGCAATAGATTTATTTTCAGGCGCAGGTGGTTTCTCGCTTGCAGCTCATAATGCTGGCGTGGATGTACTTGCTGCGATTGAATTTGACCAATACGCAGCCGAAACTTATCAAAAAAATTTGGTAGATCGACTCAAGGCAAAAACACAAGTTTTTGCTGAAGATATAACGAAAGTTAATATTGATTCAATAATGCGATATCAAGGTATTAAAAAGGGACATTTAGATATTCTACTGGGTGGCCCACCATGTCAAGGTTTCTCTTCTCATCGTATTAACGACTCAGGCAAAGATGACCCAAGAAACGCCCTACTCATTCGTTATTTTGATTTTGTAGAACATTTAAAGCCTAAGGCTTTCTTAGTAGAAAATGTCCCTGGTTTACTGTGGCCTCGTCACGAAAAATACCTTAATGATTTTTTAAATCTTGCCAAGAAGCATGGTTATACAATCGTTGCTGGTGAACCGCTTATTTTGAACGCACGTGATTATGGCGTACCTCAAAATCGTCGACGTGCTTTTATATTTGCACTTCGCGATGATGTAATGCAAGAAGATATCGATTGGCCACCACCCCCGACCCACCATAAATCTGGTAACTCTCCATGGTTAGCTGCCTCATTAGCTTTTGAAAAGCCAAATTCAAAAATCTTAGATATCTTCAAAGAACGACTTGCAGAAAAGTTTGGATATTCTAAAGAAGAGTCAGCTAAGATAATTAAATCCTTGAAATGGGGCGAAAAACTTAAGGCTCAAGATTCATGTAACTTAAGTATGACTCACTCTGAAGCATTGACTAAAGTTTTTGAAAATACACCACTATTAGGTGATAGAGAAGAGTCAGGTAGAGAGCTGAACTGTCACAAAAATTACAAAGGCCATAAAGATGTCTATGGCCGTATTTATCCACATATACAAGCAAATACAATTACAGCGGGATGTAACAACCCTTCGAAAGGACGCTTTGTACATCCCTGGTTAAATCATGGCATTACTTTGCGTCATGCTGCACGCCTACAAACCTTTCCAGATGATTACATATTTACTGGTGGCTCAATGGCCATGGCAAAGCAAATAGGTAATGCTGTTCCTATTACAATGGCACAAGTGCTGATAAGCCATATAAAATTAGTTTTAGAAGAAAGCACTAAGTAATAACTGCGCTGATAAAATCCACTCCAATTCTAGCTTCATACTGTAATTGAGTATTTTGATAACGAGATGCAAATCCAGCTCTTAATTTAGCTATCGGTAAGAACTCTTTTTCAACTATTTCTAATTCTTTTTCACTATTTGTGATCACAAATTTTATTCTCTTAGTTGATCCTATACTTATTTTTTCATCGTCATGGTTTACTACAAAACCTTGATCTATAGCAGGAGTTCCTTCTGTTTCATAAACCTTTAAAGCTAATCTTCTGTCTTTATCACTTATAAAAATAGTATCAGACTGATGAGCAGTTTTTAATGCTTTTTTTAAGTTATCTTCTATCTTCAGTTTGATGAATCTCATTGCGCGATGAGGTGTCATAGCTTTTGCCAGACTACCTCCAGTAGTTTGATTTGGAACCGTATTACAGCTTGGCGCTATGCACAAATAATAGCTACCTTCATCAATATCTTTAATAATAACGCCTGTAGATATATGACTTACATCTTCTTTTACAGTACAAAGCTGCTCATTAAAAGCATGAACTACATTACATCGAAAGTCAGTATCAATGTTTCCTGCAATGCCTACTTCATAGTTTTCTGCTGCTATATCAAGCATTTTATTAATAAAATTGCTGTGCTTAACATAATTTTCCTTGAAATCGATAAATTTAGGTAATTCTTCAGAAGTATTATTTACGGAGTCCACTACAAATTTTATTAGTGTAGAGTCATTTCTAATATTTTCTGAGACATCATGCAACAGATTACCCAACATCACTTTAGCAGCATCATTGCGGCTATTTTCTTCAACTCTTAAAACCCCCCAAAGCATAGAAATTTGCTCCATTTTTTCTTTAGATAGCACCTTTTCCATTGATAAATTAGCGTCTTCAATTTGGTTTTGAAGTTCTGAAGTTATAACCCTATAAAAGCTCGGTTTCCAGTCACAAAGAGAGTCTTGAATACAATCCCAAACTTCTGAAGGTTTATCTTCTACCTCTTTAGATTTCAAAGCAATAAATACATAACCAGCTTGAATCCACTTACCCTTAGTACCATGAAGTACAAAATTTGATTTGTTAGCTTTAATAGTATTAAGTTTCAGCAATGAGATTTCGATTAATTTCTGAATATGAGAAACTTGAAGAGACTCTCTAATCTCTTCATCTAAGCAAGACTTCATTTCTGTAAGTAAAGCATCTAAATCCAGATCACCGAGTAGGTATTTATGAATCATCGATTTCTTAAAAACAGCGTTTTCCCACTCTTTTTCCCAATCTAATGCATACTCTTCCCACGCTGCTAGCTCTTCATCTTGAAAAGCGATGGAATTGGATCTATCTCCATGCAAAACTGATGCAATCTGCTGCCATACGCTTTCAAGTTCTTCGTTCGTATAAACTACAACAATATTCATATGCTTATTAGTTGATAAGTCAGATATAAGTTTTAAAGAATATTTAGCCTCATTACCTTTATCTTCAGGGTTGAGATGATAATCTAAAATTACCAAGTCACTTTTTCTTATTTTTTCAACTTCTAACTGACTCACATCGCTTTCTACTGTACAAATTCTTTTTTTAGAATGGAAAAACTCAACAAATTGTTGTGCTGTATCGCTACGTCGTAAAAAACTTTCAACTTTATTGTCTGTATGAACCTCTTCACCTTGAAGTATATTGACTAGTCTTTCCTTATACTTAGTCAAATCAGTAATATCTGAGTTTACTAAATCATTCAATTTTCTATCGAGGTTAGCTCTATTTTTGACAAGAGTCTCATACGGCTGATATTCATCATCAATTAATAAAACAGACCTAATAGCATTATCGCGGAAAGCTTGAACTATTTTTTGTTTATAAGCTACTGTCATTTTTTGATTTCCATACCACGAAATTGAATTATAAAGTTGGCACCATCTTTGATGAGCTTTTCCTCTTCCTTTTGTGCATACCAAATTTTATGATGTGCTACAGCTAGGTTTTGCCTAGATAGATAAAGTCCGACACCGTTGCCACTTGAACGCCGGCTGTAAAAAAGCTCAAACAATCTATCTATATCATCCGGATCGACTGGAGGGCCACTGTTTGCTATTACTACTAAGTCATCTACAATATCAATTTCTATTACTCTACTCTCTGCAAGGCCAACCCAGTAAAGTGCATTATTTATTATATTTACAAACACTGGAATAATGCGTGATTTCACATCTACCACTACCATATTTTCAAACGACGAACTTACTTTGAACTCTACATTTTGACGCTGAAACCTATCTCTAAAGAAAGTATCTATGTTTTTGAGTATTTCAGTTCCAGTAATATCGTCACGTGATTGATAACCAGACAACTTCAATGGCGATAGGAAACGTAGGTACTCAGTAAATTGCTTATGGGCTTTCATGGCATTTTTAAAACCAATCTCGCTCTGAGCACTGGTGCTCATTGATTTTAGAGAACGTGTTACAGATTGGTCTTGCGCGTTTAACTCATGTGCTAACACCTCAAAACTGATACCTAATTGCGCTAGACTACGAATTTGATTAACTTCCTGCTCCGCATTAGCACGCTCTTCCTCTGCAATTATGAATGCCGAATCTAAATCAATACCGTTTTCAAGCTTATCCAGTGCTTGCAAGAATGCATCGTATTTATAAGAAAATTCATCAGCTAGCGTAATGTAAATAGCATCTATACTGTTGAGTACGGATGCTACATCACTAGATTCAGTCACTGCATCTAAAATTGGAAGCGCTTCTTTCTCAAAAGCTTTTTTGTCTTCTCTAGATTGGTTCAGCCAGATATTCTTGAGTCGCTCAAAAGTGTTATCTATATTATTCGTATAGCTGTTTATCTGCTTATTTAACGAGGACTCACTACTTTTATATTTCTTTTCAGCACTTTGAATAGGTGAAAAGTACTGACCTTTAGCCTCAATCTTATTTAGCTTCTCTCTGCAAGTTTGCAACAGCTCAGTAAGCTCAGCAAACATATCTCGATAAGATCGATATTGCTCTTCAAGAGAGTCTCTCACTTTAGCTGGCTTAATAGGTACTTTGAGTTCAGTTCTTAGAGCTTCAATTTTATCAATTTTTTTGATAAGGTTATCCAGTTGATTAAGTGAGATATCAATATCGTTATTCAATTCACTATGTAGGATTTTTGCTTCTTCAACTTGTTCACCTAATATGCTTTCATTTTTTTTAAGTGTGGAAGTAAAGGTTGTAACGTTTGTTTTAGCGGATGCCTTTTGTGCTTTCTTCTGTTTTTGTTTGGCTTTGGAAAGTGCTTCGAGCATTACTTGACGATTATCAGATTTTGAACCAAAAAATTTGTCTGCTAAATTTATTAATAGGTTAGTAACCAGAGATTTAAGTTCTCTTGCGGCTTGATTAATGATAAAGCCTTCTCGTCCTGCCTTATCTTTAAGACGGTAATTATCTTGCTGATGAAGCGCAATATGTCCAAATAAGCGGCGGCTTGACCAATAGTAGCGACCAGCTCTATTGGACCTTCTTTCTTCTATTTCGAAATAATCATTATCTATGCGACCATAAGGTAATACTCGTAACCCATCTCGAGAGATCATAAAACCCGAATATTTTTCTGCTTGAGCCTTTATAGCAGTTAACTCTTCTGATGTGTGAGTTGACTTAGCTTGTTCAAACTCAAAAGCACCTAATTGTAAACCAAATGGTCCGGTTTGAGTATATGCCGCCATTCCTGAAGAGCGGCATGGGATTTCAATATTTTTATACTCTACACCAAAGGCTCTAACAGAACCTCTGAACCAACCTTTTTCATCTACAACACCTTCAACCTTATGTTCTAAATTTGAAAAGTCGTGGTAATCGAACACGTCACGATAATCTAAAATAGTACTGAAACTTCCTGTTTTCCAAAACATGCGGTCAAACTGTATTATTTCATAATGAAAAGTAACTTTTTCATCTTCTTCTTCTCTGTCATAAGGGTTTACGAAAGCTCTTAGTGTATCAACTAAGTTTTCTTCAATCGCTATAAATTCATCTGAGTCCCTTCCTAGGCCACCTCTATTAGTTAATAATTCTAGATCACGATTCAAGTCCAATAAAAAAAGAGCTGTACCATGCGTTGAACCATCTAAATCTTCAACCTTTTCAAGCATTTCTTTCCAACTGTCCAAATAGTGCGTGTTAAAAGAAAATGACTTATTAAGAAGCTTTATCTGATCTTCTGTTGAAATAAATTCGCTAGCACTTTCATTACTCTTATGTGAATCAAACATTTCCTTTTCATCTTTTGTAAACTTATCCCACGCTCGTCTTAGAAGTAGTGAATCAGGATCATCTTTTGAAGATTCTAGCGCTAAGTTGGATAACATATCGTTCTGTAGTTCAGAGCAAAGTTCAGGTAATTGGTCTAAAGTATCAAACTCACTCATTGGTACTTTGACATCCTGCAAGCTTAGGTAAGTGTTCTCAAAGAGCCGCCAATCAATAAGCGCTGCAGAAAAGCGAGAGTCTTTCTTTTTAGTAACAATTAGAGTAACTGGGGCTAAGAAAGCAGTAGAAAGACGACCTATCCCTTTTTCACCTTGCGTAGAACGATCAGGTAAGTCAAAACGATCTTCTGCCGGAAGAAGTTTTTTAGTGGTTTTTGAGGCAGTACCAATGGTTAACCAGCTGTCACTTAGCTGATCAAATGTCATTCCGCAGCCATTGTCGATAATCGCTCCACACTTTATATCTGCATCATATAAATGAAGCGCCACATCTCTTGCGTAAGCATCGTATGAGTTTTTCCATAATTCACTAACAGCAGTAGGAGCATCAGCAATTTGACCTTTGCCTAGATGATCAATAGTTCGAGCCTGTGCTTTAAATGAGACTGACTTTCTATCTGATTGTAGAGTCATATTAAATGCTTACATCCATTGTTAGTAAAATTATTCTAAAAATAGCGATTGCTGGATAATAGCGATTTTGCTTTGACCTAAGTATATAAAATATTCAATTTATATTTATAAGTTAGGTAAACTATATAGTCTACTTTTAAGGCCCATTAGATATATGGCAGTATACAATAGTTCATCAGATTCAGCTAACACCGCTGTACGAGCATTTCTAACAAAAGTTGGTGAGCATTACTTAGGCCATTCCTTTAATACGGGTAGTGGAAAAGGGAAAGCAATTTGGCAGAATATTAAAGATCAAGACTTCGCCAACTACTGTGCTTACTGTGGTGATACTTCTAATGCGCTGCAGATCGAACATGTTTTAATGTTTAATCGTACAGAGTATGGACTTCATCACCCTGGTAATATTGTTCCATGTTGTAAGTCATGCAATAAGCGAGAAAGGTTAGAAAATAAACATTACTGTCATTGGGAGCAACACCTATTCAAGGTTTGCGAACGAAGAAATGAGCTTCAATTATTTGAAGCTAGAAAAATGAAGATACTATCTAATTTTGAGAAGTACAAATATCCAAAGCTCAATGAGACTGAGCAACACGCTATTAGGGTTATAGCTAACAGCTTATACGAGAATATAAAGATAGAGTCTGAGAAATCTCTCAATATGTATAAACAACTAGATGAAGCCTTTGTGAAATAAATAATTATATAGGTATCGTCGTCCTCAAGCTGGTCTTGATAGATTTGTCACAGACTGAGGCAATTTGGCGAGTCATATCCTTCCTTGGCGCAGGCAGTTTAATATTATTAATTGGTTATTTGGCACCGTTGCCGCCTGCCCGCGAGGAAAGCGTCAATCAGGCACAAGAGTAGCCGCACATCTGGTTGGGCGAAATTGTGGCGTGAGCACTGTGGTTCTGTAGTAAACTGAACGCCATAAAAAGTAAATGACGATCGTCTTACTTTGAGCATTTTTTATAAAAGGTTAGTAAAGCAGATGGATAAGAGAGTAAGTATTCAGTGGTTCCCTGGGCATATGAATAAGGCCCGCAATGAAATCAAAGAAATCATGCCGCAAATGGATGTCGTCATTGAAGTGATTGACGCGCGTATTCCTTATAGCAGTGAAAATCCCATGGTCGCAGCATTACGCGGCGAAAAACCCGTGATCAAAATCCTGAACAAAGCCGACCTTGCTGACCCTGAATTGACCCAAGCATGGATGGACTATCTTGAGCAGCAAAGCGGTGTCAAAGCCATTGCTTGTGATACCGAGAAAGCCAATGATGTAAAGCGTATTATCGCCATCTGTAAACAACTTGTACCCAATAAAGTCGGCACCGGTCGCCAAATAAAAGCCATGATTATGGGTATTCCAAACGTTGGTAAATCAACGTTGATTAATACCTTAGCTGGACGCGCCGTGGCAAGAACCGGCGACGAGCCAGCGGTCACTAAGTCGCAGCAGCTGATTAAGCTTGACGATGACATCATGCTCTATGATACCCCCGGTATGCTATGGCCAAAGGTCGAAAATGAAAACTCTGGCTATCGCTTGGCGGCGACCGGCGGTATTCGTGATACCGCTTTTGACTTCGCTGATGTGGCCAGTTACACCGCTGAGTACTTGATGCATGCCTATCCTGAGCTGCTAAAAACTCGCTATAAAATTGAAGAGCTGCCGAAGACTGATTGGGAGTTTTTTGAAGTTGCGGGACGTAATCGCGGCTGTGTACGTTCGGGTAATAAAGTCGATACTTACCGTATGTCTGAGATTCTGATTAATGAGCTGCGTAGTGGTAAGCTTGGGCGTATTACGCTTGAGACGCCAGCTATGACTGAGGCTGAAGAAGTCGTCGTCGCTGAGCAACGTCTGGCTGCTGAAGAGAAAAGAATTGCTAAAGAAGAAGAAAAGCGCTTACGTCGATTAAAAACGCGGAAGAATCGTAAATAAATTGCATAAAGAATATTGGCTACTATGAATCCGTTAATACCCTCTGCTAAAACCATTCAGATTTATCTGCCAAAAGGTAATCCTCGCGGATTGCGCTTGGCAGAGATGACCACGCGTACGGTGCGTTTGATTGAGATTCCACGCATTCATATTGATGATTTTTTTGCGATGCCAGATGCCAATCAAGTTGGCTTATATTTTTTGATTGGTGACACCGACAGTATAGATAAGCCATTACTTTATATCGGGCAAACTGGCGATTTGAAAACTCGTCTCAATCAACATCATAAAAAAGACTTTTGGACGCGGGCTTTTGTCATGCTTTCAACCAATAATTCCATGACCCAAACCCATGCGCTGTATATGGAGCATAAAGCAATTGCCACTGCCCTTGACGTGGGGCGCTATGAGCTAAAAAATGGTAATAGTGGTAATAAGCCGCATACACCCGACCCATTAAAAGCTGACTGCGAAGAGTTGTTTCACACCCTTGATGTTTTACTATCAACCTTGGGTCAACCTATTTTTGAATCTTTAGCTATTCACGATAGCCTTTATAGCAACGAGACTGATGCACATAAACTGACCACACCCACTGATGTTAAAGTTAAAAAAACAGCTGAAATATCTCCAACGAAACCTATCCCAGTCCTGTTTTATTACAAGGTAAAAGATGGCGATGCACAAGGCTATTATGATGACGATGGCTTTGTAGTATTAGCAGGCTCTTTAATACGACAAACACAAACGTCATCAGCTCCACCATTTGTGGCTAAATTAAAAGAGAGTCTACTCAGTAGTGGCAAACTCATAGCGGTAAATGATACAAGCTATAAGCTCACTGAAAATCATTTATTTAAAACACCCAGTGGAGCCAGTTCTTTAGTGTCAGGTCGTTCGACTAACGGCTGGATTGAATGGAAAAATGCCGCAGGTCAAACTTTAGACAGCATCTATCGATAACGCCTTTAATCCCCACATGCGACCCTCATATAACTCTCATACTCTTTGAATTGCTCGCCCATTGCCTATGATATCTATTACTTTTATCCATACCGACACCAACCTCGACTCCTTCGCTCCACGCCTGCTCGATTGGTTTGCTGAAAATGGTCGCCATGACCTGCCTTGGCAGCAGCATCAAACCGATACGCCCAATCCTTATATCGTTTGGTTATCCGAAGTCATGCTCCAGCAAACGCAAGTAACGACAGTGCTGCCCTACTTTGCCCGTTTTATGGAGTCCTTTCCGACCGTGCAAGATTTAGCCGCAGCAGAATGGGATATGGTGGCGGAGCATTGGGCGGGGCTTGGCTACTATGCGCGCGCACGTAATTTGCATAAAGGTGCTAAGCAGTTGGTTGAGGTAATCGATAAAACGGGCGAGTTTCCGCAAACCTTAGCCGGTTGGGAAGCGATATCTGGCGTTGGCCCGTCGACTGCTGGCGCGATTATGGCGATGGGGCTACATCGTTATGGCCTCATCTGTGATGGTAACGTTAAACGAGTAATCACAAGGTGGGCGGCAATCGATGGCGACATTACCAAATCTGCCACGACCAAAGAACTGTGGGCATTGGCAGAACGTTTAACCCCTAGGGAAAACTCAGGATTGTTTGCGCAAGCGATGATGGATATGGGCGCAACTTTATGTACTCGTAGCAAGCCTGCTTGTCTTTTATGTCCGCTACAAGATGATTGTATTGCCCATGCGCAAGGTCGCGAAACCGATTATCCAGTCAAAGCGAAAAAGCAGCCTAAACCCAGTAAGTATAGCAATGCGCTATTAATTAAAAATACGGATGGCAAAATACTGTGGTTACAGCGCCCCGATAACGGTATTTGGGGCGGACTGTGGAGTTTGCCTTTGCAGTTTGTTGAAAAAATTGACGGTAAAATAAGTGGCAAAACAACTGCTAAAAATTCAGAAGCCAGTGAGGATAAACCATTAAAAGTTACTAGCAATGAAAAAGTATATGAAACAGAATTTACCACTGCTGAGCAGATTATTAACGAGTGGCTGAATAACAATAAAATAGTTGCAAAAACAGTCAGTAAAACTTTATTAGACGATGCCCCTATTAAGCATTCGCTGACCCATTTTCATTGGTATTTGACACCACAGTCGGTGACTTTAAATGCTAAGCAAACTGCCGAAATGACCGAAGCCTTACAAGCGGCAGAGATTAATATTCATTGGTTAAATGCTAATGATGCTCAGGCAACCCTTGGGTTGCCACGAGCGATGGTTAAGATTTTAGAACAATAAGTGAATTCACTTAAATAAAATTCATAAAAAAAGCGACTCACAATGAATCATGAGTCGCTTTTTTTATTTAAGAAATACTAGAAGATTAAGACTTTGGCACACGCAAACGCATCAAGCCTTCTTGTTGTACCGTTGCTACCAATCGACCATCTTGCCAAAACTGGCCATGGTTTAAGCCCTTGGCATTAGACGTGGTATCACTCCACATGTCATATAATAGCCAATTATTCAAATCAAAATTACGATGAAAATGCATCGAATGATCGATACTGGCCGCTTGTAAGCCGCTGGTCATAAAGCTAACGCCGTGTGACATCAGCCCTGTACCAACCAGATAAAAATCAGAAGAGAATGCCAACAGTGCTTGCTGAATAGCAATAGGCTGCTTGCCAAGCTCACGAATGCGCAACCAGTTCGCCTGTTTAGGCTTCATCGGCTCTGGATGAATCGGGTCACGCGGTTTGACCGGCTTAATCTCAACATGACGACGGCGCATAAAACGGGCTTTTAGCGCGTCTGGGACTTTTCCGACATACTCTTCTTTTAAATCCTGCTCGGCGAGCAAATCTTCAGGCGGCGGATAGACTGGCATATCTTCTTGATACTCCAAGCCTTCTTCCATCGGCGAAAACGAGGCAATCATCGAAAATATCACTTGCTCGATCGGCGCTTTGCCACGTACTTCTTTATATTGAATCGCCGTTACTTCGCGCGCAGACAGACTGCGACCGTCACGTAGGCGACGCACTTGATAAATCACCGGCTGATTGATGTCACCACCACGCAAAAAATAGCCATGCAGTGAGTGACAAGGCTTTTCTTGATCGAGTGTATGAGCCGCTGCCATGATCGCTTGCGCCAGCACTTGCCCACCAAAAATACGACTGCCAACATAGTCATGGCTCTTACCCTCAAAGACATCGGGGGTAACTTCAATAAGCGCTACAGTAGCCAGCAGCTCATCAATCAGTTGCGAATAATCGGACATGACGATATGTTTCCTTATTTTTATCAAAAACGCTAAGCATCTAAAAACGAGCCTCTAAAAACACGCACTCAACGATATCGATATGATATCGCGAAAGATCCTTTGCGGTTGAATGTAAAATAATTTGAAATCACTTGTTAGAAAGACACAAGGGAGATTCTAGAACAAAAAATACAGTTGTAGTAGCACGATGACTAAACATTCATTATTCGGCAAGAAGGCCAACATCTTACCCAAAATTGCGGGCTTTGGCTAGATAATAGCCACTTACTAGCCAGTCTCTGTCTCATGTATTGGGATAACAGATAAGATAGGCGAAATCCATTGTCATGAATCAATCATAAAAAAACGAGACGATTAAGCACCTCGTTTTTTTATCAGAATTTTAACTTATGGTTTTACTGCCACTAGCACGCGGATAGAGTCTGGCACTAGCGATAAATTACTTAAGGCTTGCTCGCCTTGGGCTTTTAGTTGCTCAAGACGTTCAATCTCTGCAGGACGGACGTTAGGATTGATAGTTTGCAGGTGCTTTAGGCGTTTGATTTCACGTGACCACTGCTGGCTAAAGCGGGCACTCGCTTGCTCACCAATCTCTGCAAGCTGCTGACGGGCAATGTCTTCTGCTTCATAATAACGCTGCTCAATCACATCGCCGCGCACTTTAATCACTTGGCGCGCACGGTTTTTATCCAAACGCTCAATATGCGGCATAATCATATCGGCGCTGATACGCGCGGATAAATCACTGCCCTGCTCACTGATAAACACACGGATATTTTGTGTGGTTAAAGTCGCTGGCAAATTGAGCAATCTTGGCGCAATGGCTTCAACGCGAAAATTCACTTCGAGCAACACCATGCCTTGTGGTACGGCAGCACTTTTTAACATCGCCACCGTGGTATTACCAAAGGTACTGGTACTTGCTAGCTCATAAATCGCGCGCATCAATGGATGCTCATGAGTGATAAATTCGATATCTTCACGCTGTAGCGCTTGCTCACGCTCAAAGGTCAAGGTCATACCGTCTTCATCGCCAAGTGGCAAGCCATCGATATAATCACTAATCTCAGTGCTATCAATCGGGGCAATCACCCACGAGCCATCGCGTTGGATATTATGGTCAATATTGGCAGAAGCAAAGAAACGCTCGATAAACTGTGGCAATAGATTATGCCCATCAAAATCACGCATGGCATCAGCGATACGACCAGCCACACGGGGACGGCACGAGTTGTATTCTAATAGGCGATCACGACCCGCTTGTAGCTGTGCTTCCAGCCCCAACCGCGTTTGTAGCGCTTCTTCGATAATATCTTGCAAGGTCGTACGATTAGCATCGGTATCCGCGCCTTCAAGCATCGGCTTTAGGTCTTGAATATACTGCTCTTGCACGCTCTGTGCGGTCGGTGAAATCTGATTAAACATATTGAGCGCATCGTGATACCACTGATACAGTCGCTCTTGCGCCGTCCCTTGTACGTAAGGCACATGCAGCATAATCTGTTGGGTTTGTCCGATACGATCTAGGCGACCGATACGCTGCTCCAAGGTATCTGGATTGGCGGGTAAATCCCATAGTATCAGCTGGCTGGCAAACTGGAAATTACGACCTTCTGAGCCAATCTCCGAGCACAATAATATCTGTGCGCCTTCACTGTCTGCGAAGAATGCGGCTGCTTGGTCACGCTCAAGCAATGTCATCTGCTCAGTAAAGATAGCCGTCTTAATGCCTGCATGCAGACGTAATACCGCCTCCAAGCTTTCAACGGTCGCGCCACTACGGGCAATCAATAGCACTTTTTTATGCTTAAGCTCACCGCGCAAAATATCAATCAACCAAGGCACACGTGGGTCGTCTTCTAGCCAGCCGCCGTCAGGTTGGTTTTCTTCGCCCCATAGCTGCTCGCGCAATTTACCATTGGTTTGATAGCTGTCTATCCACGCCTCAGGCAATGCCAGTGGATACGGCTGACTGCTACGACCATAAAACCCTTTGACACTCTCACGAGTATTACGGAATAAAATACGACCCGTACCGTGACGATCTAGTAGCTCGTTAAGGGCATGTGTGCGCAGTTTTTCGTCATCATTAATCGTTGCCAACTCATCAAGGCTGATGTCTAGCAAGCTGCTTAACGCGGCAATTTGACTGTCGCTCAAAGGCTTGTCTTCGATTAACACAGCAGCGACGGCAGCCGTTTCAGCAAAGGCTTCTTGACCATCGATAAACTCATCCAAATCATCAAAGCGATCTGGATCGAGCAAACGCAATCGAGCAAAGTGACTTTGCGCGCCAAGCTGCTCAGGCGTTGCCGTTAATAGCATCACCCCTGGCGTCTCTTCGGCAAAGTCAGCAATCAAGTCATATTTATCATTGCCGCCTTGTGCCTCATCCCAATGCAGATGATGCGCCTCATCGACCACCAATAAATCAAAACCAGCTTCCATCGCTTGGTCATATAAGTCAGGATGATCGAGCAATAGATCCATACCCGCAATGATACATTGCTCGGTGGCGAAGACGTTTTGTTCAGGATCGTGTTCTTTAATGGCTGCCGTACGTACCAAATCAAATAAAGCAAAGTTTAAGTTAAAGCGACGACGCAGCTCAATCATCCACTGATATTGCAAACTGTCTGGTACGAGGATAAGCACACGCTCAGCTTTACCCGTTAGCAGCTGTTGATGAATAATCAGACCCGCTTCGATGGTTTTACCCAGACCCACTTCGTCAGCGAGCAGCACACGCGGGGCGATACGTTTGCCAACTTCGTGAGCGATATAAAGCTGATGTTCAATAATATCGACGCGCGCGCCCATCAAACCTTTGAGTGGATGACCGGCCAGCGCCGATTGCATACGCAGGATATCTTGGCGCAGCTCATACCAATCGCCGCGCTCAATACGACCAGCAAGTAGACGCTCAAGCGGCTTAGCCAAGGTAATATTGGCAGCAAGGCGGGTTTCCATAATGCCGCGCTCATGCTCATCGACACCATATTTGAGTACACCCATGACCTCATCAACGGCATTGACCATGTAGCACTTGCCATCTTGGTCATAAATGCTGTCGCCGACCTTGAACACCACGCGTGATAATGGCGCAGAATTTTTGGCGTAGACGCGCGTCTCTTCACTTTGCGGGAATAAAATATGCACACAGCGGTCATCAACATCGATGACCACCCCCAAGCCAAGCTCAGACTCCGTATCAGATAAATAACGTTGACCAACGGCGAATTCAGTACTGTGCAATGAAGCAATAGAGATAGTCATAAGGCGATGTCTTTTGTACTCAGATAATAGGAAAAAATAGATAGCTCACAATGAGAGTCGCTAGGGTTGTCACTAGCGCGATATCATTCATCAGATATCACTCATCAATAGTCTGATAGGTCACCGGCCATACCGGCAGCATCAGTTTATTAGCTAGGTCGCAAGATAAAGCCGACCATTATATAACGTTAGCGGCTAGATGAGTGCGTTTAGTTGAGTTTTCAAGAGCAGATTCGTGCAAGATTACCGCAATGCCAAGCATAAGTTGGTCATATAAAACAAGAAGATAAGGACTCGCAAGTAAAGAAAAAATATTGTCATTATAAAATTGCTTCTGTATTGTTAACAAATGCAATAGAACATTTCTTTTTTCTTACCTGAATTATCTGAACTGTCCAAACGCTCCTCTAAATATACCCTTTAGATACTCATTATTCGTCATTAACTGCTTTACGATGTTCTTAAGCACAGCGTGGCTTTTTATAGTCTTTAAAATTATAGTCTTTAAAATTATAGTCCTTAAAGTTATGGCAATTAAATTTAATCAGTCGATTAAGTTATACCGCCATAACTTTTATACTTTTAGGTGTTAGGGTCTGTTGAACATTCAAATATCAGGACTGCTGATTGCTAAAATCGTCCCAAACGTTTTATCAAATCAGGCGTAAACCGACGATAATGTCGAGACCTTAGCTAGGTTTACAACAACGTTTGGGGTGATTTTAGCATCAGCCTTTTAGGGCAGGGCTATTTTTTGCCAATACATGGCGAAATTGTCTAACCTAGAACGACTAGTCGTCAAAAATTTCACTGCGTATTGTCTAAAAAATAGACGCTGCCAGTACCACATTTGAATGTTCATCAGACCCTAAATTGTATTGGCAGTTTTTTTTGTGGTCACCATTATCCAAGGACCATCACCACCATGAGTGCCTCCAAAAAAGTTGGCTTTTTTAATCAAGTCAGTACCCAAGTGACTACTATTCTATTTATTGCTTTTGCAATCGTACTCGCCGTCGTCGTTTATGTTGTTGATAAAGAAGGCTATGAGAAAATCCGCCTTGAATCTGCAAAACTGGTGGCTGAACGTGGTAATACGGCAGTCAATAGTATCTCTGCTGATATCAATCGGGTGATGCGTAGTGCGTTGCTGCTGCAACAAAGCGCACAAACCTTGCCAACAGAAGAGGCGATTTTACAAGCCAGTACCGCCAATGCCTTTGATAAGCGTGATTATAGTTTGTTAGGCAGTGGTGGTATTTGGCCTGATAACGGTGCGCTTGGGGCAAATACTGCTACCCACCCGTTCCTGATGGTACGTCAAAACGGCGATTATCAAGCGGTGTTGAGCGACCCAAATCCAGCCAATCCTTATTATCAGGAAGATTGGTTTAGCGTCTTAAAGCTGCTCAAACCCGAGAGCTGTATCTGGAACCATGTACGCGCGAGCCAAACCAAAGGCGAGCTGGCGATGAGCTGCGGTGTGGCAATCGAGCGTGACAATCAGTTTTGGGGTGCCAGTACGGTCAACTTTACCCTAAACCAGCTACAAGAAAACATCGTTCAGTTAAGTGAAAGCTCAGGTTCAGGTTACATTCTACTCTTGGATAACAGTGACAAGGTTATCGCTTCTTCTAACCCTGAACGCTTGAGCTATATTGATGAAAAGACAGGCACGCCACTTGATATTAAGCAAGTTATCAACTCAGACCCTGCTTGGCAACCGGTGCTTGATTTCTTAGATGTCCAACGTAACGAGACTATTGAGCAAGTTGCTGCTAGCGTATCGCCGCAAGTACAGCAAGTATTGAATACGATTGATAAAGCAGAAACGGGTGATTCCAAAGGTTATTATTTGGTCAATTATGCCGCTTATCTCAATAATAGCGAAAACAAGCAAAACGCTATGGATAGTCGCTTATTGCAGAGCTTTGAGCTGACTAAAGACAACTTCTACAACGGCAGTCAAGCGTACGTGTTTGAGATTCCTGAGACCTATTGGAAGCTTATCGTTGTACAGCCTGATGCTGAAATTAACGCTATCGCCGATAATCTCAGTGAAAACTTGATTAACTGGATTGCCTTGGCGCTATTAATCACAGCGGGTGTGATTTACTTTATGCTGACATTCTTGGCATTCAAACCGTTGAAAGAAACCACCGATAAAATCTCTAAAGCGGAAAACCTGATTAACAATAAGCAATATAATAAGCTAAGCGAGGTTAAATTCGCTGAAGGTCGCAACGAGATTGGACTGGTAAACGGCTCTATTAATGACCTATTAGGCCGTATCCAATCTAACGAAGGTAAGCTTGCCAATATCAATCAGCAGCTAGAGATTAAAGTCGAAGAACGTACCGCTGAGCTGCAAGATACGCTAAAAGAGCTGAAAAACTCTCAGCTGCAGTTGATTCGTTCAGAAAAAATGGCGACGTTAGGTCAAATGGTTGCGGGTGTTGCTCATGAAGTAAATACGCCATTATCTTATGTGCAAAACAACCTTGAAATTATCGGTCAGTTGACTGAGCAATACGAAGAGCTGATTGAACTGGTACAAGGGTTAAAAGCCGTTAAAACGGATGCCGCTGCTGATGGCAAAATTGATAAGCTATTGGCAGATATCGTCCGTGCTTCCGATGAAATCCAAGAAGATGACTTGTCGTCTGAGCTAAAAGAGCTGATTAAAGATTCACTCTTTGGCGTTGAGCAAATCACTGAAATGGTGTTAAACCTACGTAATTTTGCCCGCCTTGATGAGTCAAAAGTGAAAACCATCGATGTACGCGAGTGTATCGAAGCGTCATTGAAAATCGCTGGCAACTCTATCAGACATCAAGAAATTGTCACAGACTTTGCCCCAACGCCTGAGATTAAATGCTCGCCGTCACAGATTAACCAAGTCTTGGTCAACCTATTGAATAACGCTGCGCAAGCCATGGGAGAAAAACCGGATGGCAAAATCGAAGTGCGGACGCGCTCTGATGACAGCAATGTCTATATCGATGTCAGCGACAACGGCAAAGGTATGAGCACAGAGATTCTCAATCAAATCTTTGAGCCGTTCTTTACCACTAAGGGCGCAGGCGAAGGTACTGGACTTGGTATGGCCATCAGTCAGCAGATTATGGAGCAGCATAATGGCGACATTCAAGCGGTCTCGACCGAAGGCGTTGGCACCACCTTTACCTTAACGCTACCGATTGATAATGACTTAACGGAACAAAGCCTAGCAGCGTAAACGCTAGGTTCTGTCTTATTATAATTGATATTTTAATGATTATATAAAGCTATAGCACTATTATTCATCATAAGGATACCATCATGAATGAATTTGAAATGGAAACCCCTAGCACGGAGTTAGGGTCTGAACCAAAGCCAAAACTGGCATTTATTGACGACGAACAACGCATTTTACGTTCGATGAAACTGCTGTTTCGTAAAACGCATGACGTTTTTATCACCACTGACCCGACTGAATATATCGACTATATCAAAAACAACCACGTACACGTGGCGGTCAGTGACCAGCGTATGCCTGAGCGCGTTGGTGTCGATATCTTGCGCGAAGTCAAAGAAGTATCGCCGTCTACCATGCGTATCTTATTGACCGGTTATGCTGATTTGAACGCGATTATCGGCTCTATTAACGATGGAGAGATTTATCGTTATTTGACCAAACCTTGTAAATCTGAAGAGCTGCTTGCCGTCGTCGGTCGCGCCACCGAAATAGCTTTGACCTATAATCCAGACGAAGACGCTGAACAATTCGACAGCTCAGGCAACAAACAAACGCTATTGGTCATCGATGAAACCAACGATCTGATTGAGCAAATACGTAAGCAGTTTTCGAACAGCTATAGAGTCCTGCATGCTAAAGGCTTAGAAGAAGCTTATGATTATTTGGCGAATGAAGATATCGGTGTTTGTATTACCGACATCAATGTCAGCGGCGAGAACATCGCGCCGATTATCTTTACCTTGAAACAAGATGCGCCGCACTTGGTGGTTTTAGTACAAACTGAATTCCAAGATGCAGGCTTGTTGATTGATTTGATTAATAAAGGTCAGGTCTATCGCTGCTTACCAAAACCAATGCGCGCTAGCCTCCTTGAGATTAGCGTCAACCGTGCGTTCCAGCATCATACAAAACTGAAAGCCAGTCCTGAATTGGTTAAGCGCTATGAAGTCGAGCACGACCCTGAAAACGATGTGCGTATTGATTTAAGCAGTCGCGTACGTAGTCTAATAGGTAAATTGCGTAAGCGTTTCTCTTTATAAGCGTAAAAGCGACGTAAGCACAAAAACGACTGTCTCAAAAAATAAAACCTCTATTTCAATGAAATAGAGGTTTTTTGCTGGACGCTTTTTGACGGGGTTTTTTGACTAAAGACTGCAACGTGCTATAGTCAAAATATCCTAAAAGCGCTGCGGTATTGCTGATATCAATTTTTCGTAGACTCTGTCTGCGCAGGTACAGCAAGCAAGAAAAATGGATATCAGCGGTGCGTGATGTTTCGATATTACTTTTCACTGACCATACATTAAGCCGATGACCATCTATACGACAATAATAAATAAGGAATAACCATGCAAGCCGTTTTTTTAGATAAAGGTACGTTTTCTGATGGCGTCGACTTGCCAGCACCGACAGGCATCAGTGATTATGTGACTTATGATGATACGCCAAAAGACAATGACGTTATTTTGGCGCGCTGCAAAGACGCTGATATTATCATCACCAATAAAGTCCAAATTGATGCAGAAGTAATAAGTAAACTCCCCAACCTGAAGCTTATCCAATTGACTGCCACGGGGATGAATAACGTCGATCAAGAGGCTTGTAATAAGCATAATGTCGCACTGTACAATGTCGCGGGTTACGCAGTCAAAAGCGTTCCTGAACATACCTTTATGCTCATGCTGACTGCTATGCGCGCCAGCATTCACTATCATCAAAAAGTGGTCGATGGTACTTGGCAAGGTAACGGTAACTTCTGCCTACTGGATATCCCGTTGATAGATTTGGAAGACAAAACACTAGGGATTATTGGCGTTGGTACCATCGGTAAGCGCGTCACCGAGATTGCCCGTGCCTTTGGTATGAGCGTATTGTGGGCAGAACATCAAGACCGTACGCCGCGTAATGAGGATTATACGGCGTTTGAAGAGGTACTGGCGCAGTCTGATGTGCTGAGCTTGCATTGTCCATTAAACGAGCAAACCCAGCACCTTATTAATGCAGATACTCTGGCAAAAATGGCTAAGCAACCACTTATCGTCAACGTTGCTCGTGGCGGCGTTGTCGATAGCCAAGCGCTGACCGATGCCATTAATAGCGAGCAAATCATCGGTTATGCTAGCGACGTGTTTGAGCAAGAACCTATCACCGACGAGGATCCACTACTCAGCATTAGTGATCATCCCCGCGTCATCTTTAGCCCGCATAACGCTTGGGGCAGTAAAAGCGCGCAAGAGACCCTATGGGAAATGCTAAGTAAACAAGTGGCTGCTTTTATCGATAAGCACTAAACGACAACCAATAAAAGATCGTGAGCAAAGAACTGTCGCTAAGAATGGGCGCTAACGCAAATTAACGGCTAAAACGTAACCAGTCATCTTTTATTTTACGGTACTTGAGCATGATACGGTCGCTGACATAGTTGTTGGTCACGTGCCAAGGATAACGATCACCTTGCTTGGGCAGCTCATCTTTCGCCCGCTGCACATAGCCCGCCGATAGCGCACCCATCACCATATCAGGCTGAACCTGCACTTTCTCATGCTTGGTCTCAGCTTTTGGCACAGCGACCTGATAACGATGGGTCTGCATATAATCAAGTAGTCTTACAATATACTGAGAGGCTAAGTCCACCTTTAAAGTCCACGAAGCATTGATGTAACCGAACATCACGGCCATATTGGGCACGCCCTCAACTAGGACTGCTTTATACGTCATGCGTGCGCCCACATCGACAGGCTGACCATCGATATATAAGGCTGCACCGCCGAGCATTTGCAACTTCAATCCGGTTGCGGTGACAATAATGTCAGCATCGAGATGTTTGCCTGACTCAAGCATGATACCCGTTTTGGTGAAGTGGCTGATTTGATCAGTGACTACCGCGGCTCGTTTGCTATGCAAGGCATTAAATAAATCACCATCTGGCACCGCACATAGTCGCTCATCCCACGGATTGTAAGCCGGTACAAAATGATCAACCTTCACGCCACTACCCTTTAGCTCTTTTTTTACACCATGGGTTAACAGCGCTTTTAACACTTTCGGTGCGTGGGTAGCAAATTGATAAACACCTTGCTGTCTTAAGACGTTACGCGTCCGTAGCAGCGTATAAGCTTGCTGTTTTGATAAAGGCGAAAATTTAGCAGACAGCCAGTCAAGCGCATAATCATCACCGGGTACGCTTGCCACATAAGTCGGCGAACGTTGCAGCATCGTGACATGGCGCACGCATTGACCATCGTCTTTATTGACCATCGCAGGCAGCAAGGTCATTGCTGTAGCGCCGCTACCGATAATGACCACTTTTTTATCATCATAATCGACATTCTGCCAATGCTGCGGATGGACAATACGACCTTGGAAATCTTCTTCCTTTTCAAAATACGGTTGATAGCCTTGCTCGTAGTCGTAATAGCCCGTGGCACCGACGACGAAGTTGGCACTCAAGGTAGACATCTCGCCGCTTGCATGATTTTTAATCGTGGCTGACCACCGTTGATCGCGACTGGACCACGACAATTGCTGGACTTCATGCTGATAGCGAATATGTTCCGACACGCCAAATTCGCGCGCCGTGTCTGCGATATAGCGCTTAATATCCTCACCCGCTGCCAACATGCGATGATCCAACCACGGTCTAAAACTATAGCCAAAGGTCAGCGCATCAGAATCTGAGCGAATCCCAGGATAAGTGAATAAATCCCACGTGCCGCCTAAATCTGAGCGTTTTTCTACCACGATAAATGGCGGCGTTTTTGCCGCCTTACGCGGCTGCTTCTTTGGCTTGCGTTGTTGTAAACGACACGCCATGCCGATGCCAGCAATCCCCGCACCAATGATCAGCACATCACAATCTACTGGCGGCGTTGCTGGTGATTTTTTGCGTTTAAAGCGCTTGTTGATGGCTTGTTTGGTGGCGTTGATACCAAGCATAATACGATCCTTGTTTTTACATGACGGGTTTTAATTTGCATGATGGCTTTTACATTATCAATTTAATGACAGAGCTTTTAAAAAGGGCTGGGGCTTTCCCAATCCATCCACGCGCCAAGCGTAGGATGTTTGAGGCGCAATTGCTGCGCATGCAGATTGAGTCGCGGTGCAATCGTTAGGGCCTCCCCTTCAGCATAAATGGGATCGCCAATCATGACGTGACCGACGTGTACCATATGGACACGTAACTGATGGCTACGACCAGTGACCGGCTTTAGCATCACGCGCGTGACCGGCTGACCATTGCAATCCTCATGTGCCAGCACTTCATACAAAGTGAGCGCGTGCTTTGACCAGTCGTGGTCGACGATATGGCGCGGTTTGGTGCTTGGCTCATAGCGCACTGGCACTGAGATTTTACCTGTTGCCCCCACGCTTTCCCACGCGCCAAAAACCCGTGCTTGGTACTTCTTTTGTGGTAACCGTTCAATAAATTGCTTACTGATATTGGTTTGTGCCTCGGCATTTTTTGCAAAAATGAGCAGCCCTGAGGTATCCATATCCAATCGATGAATCAATTTAACCGTAGGATTGGCACGTTCAAGCCGCGCGAGCAAACTCACCTTTAGGGTTTTACCATCGACACTTAATAATCCTGCTGGCTTATCGACCACCCAGATGTCATCATCTTCATAGACGGTAACGGCTTGCGCAAATTCTTGAAAAAATTCAAGCGGATAGGCCTTTTCTTGGGCGTTAAGAGTCAGGATTTTGTCGTCAGTAAAAGGCATAAAAAAAGCTACTTATATTATTGGACTTAAAGTTGGGGACTAGCGTGTATCAAAAAGCCAAGCTGACAATAGCATCTGAATTGAATTATCTACACTGAAGTATACAAACTGAATACTGACACTAAGTCTTTTAGCTAACGTTGAAACTGAAACTGAGCATAAAAACAATCTTAGCGCACAAAGCCAAGGTCAGGTGTGAGTGCAAAACTAAAATGACAACAGAGGATGCAAGTGACAGATAGAACATAACCTGTTTAGTTATGTTTCGATTTATTGTGCTAATAGTAATTGTTAAGCAATTTAACCAGCTGGCGTCTGCCAATCGTTGCCAAACATGTTAATATAATGGCACATTTTCACCCCTTCTAAACAATTCTTTGACCACCAACTGATTTATTATTAAACCGATATATAGGTCGATGAGTGGTGATAGAAGTAATAAAACAAGAGAGATAAAATTATGTCAGACCTTATTGTACATACTACCGATACAGACTTTGATCAAGACGTTCTACAATCAGACGTACCTGTACTAGTAGACTTCTGGGCTCCATGGTGTGGTCCTTGTAAAGCCATCGCCCCTATTTTAGAAGATCTAGCGACTGAGTACCAAGGCAAAGTCAAAATCGTCAAAGTCGATGTGGACAGCAACCCACAAGCCGCTAGTCGCTTTGGTATTCGTAACATCCCAACGCTATTTGTCTTTAAAGACGGCGAAAAAGTTGACTCAGTCATGGGCCTACAACCAAAAGCTGAATTGGCTAAAGTACTAGATAAGCATCTATAAATGATCCTTGCTGGTCTTAAATCACTTAAACACTAGTCAGCATATAGATGGTCAGATCGATTAAAAAAGCCGTTATCTATACAAGATAATGGCTTTTTTGCTTATTTTTTATGCAAAAAGTGCAATTATACGACTTTTTTGGCAAAATTTATTGACAACGCTATTGTGAAGACCGTATAGTCTGCTGACAAGAGAAAACCAACTGTTTTCCTAAGTATCTTGTCGCTATTCTCCTCGTGTTTATCAACAAAAACACAATCGTCATTATAAACACCATTGCTGAACAAAATGACTAAACGCAATTACTGATATTGAGTTTTTGACGCAGACTCTTATGTAGCCTTTTTTATCCTTATTTCTTATTACCTTGCATCCAATGATGACAATGCGTACATAAGCAGACATATAAAACCAAAACTACATAAACTACAGCGCTGTGCACACACCCATATCATCATATTACCGTTATTTTAATCACTGTCGTGATTTGTGCTGCTAATGGCATCTCTCATCTGATCAATTGCTAATGACCTATCTATGAATCTAACTGAATTAAAGAAAAAATCAATCGCTGAGCTATTGGCCATCGCCAAAGAAATGGGCCTTGATAATATGGCACGTAGCCGTAAACAAGACATTATCTTTGCTATCCTAAAAACCCATGCTCGTAACGGTGAAGCCATCTACGGTGATGGTGTGCTTGAGGTTCTCCCTGATGGTTTTGGCTTTTTACGCTCATCTGAAGGCTCTTATTTGGCAGGCCCTGATGATATCTATGTCAGCCCAAGTCAAATCCGTCGCTTTAGCCTAAAAACGGGCGACAGTATCGCTGGCACTATCCGCCCACCAAAAGACTCTGAGCGTTATTTTGCGCTATTAAAAGTCGGCGAAATCAACTTTGATACGCCAGATCGCTCACGTCATAAGCTCATCTTTGAGAACTTAACCCCACTATTCCCGACTGAGCAGTTAAAGCTTGAGCTGGGTAACGGTACAACCGAAGACTTGACTGGTCGTATCATTGATCTGATTGCCCCGATCGGTAAAGGGCAGCGTTCTATCATCGTTGCACCGCCAAAAGCGGGTAAAACGATGCTGCTACAGACCATCGCCCAGTCAATTACTCGCAATAACCCTGAGTGTTATCTCATTGTTCTATTGATTGATGAGCGTCCAGAAGAAGTCACCGAGATGGTACGTACGGTACGCGGTGAAGTGGTTGCTTCAACCTTTGATGAGCCGCCACAACGTCACGTACAAGTGGCGGAAATGGTCATCGAAAAGGCCAAGCGTTTGGTTGAGCATAAGCAAGATGTGGTCATCTTACTTGACTCCATCACCCGTCTTGCTCGCGCCTATAACACCGTTATCCCGTCATCAGGCAAAGTATTGACCGGTGGTCTAGACGCCAACGCCCTTGAGCGTCCGAAGCGTTTCTTCGGTGCAGCGCGTAACGTTGAAGAAGGCGGCAGCTTGACCATTATTGCCAGTGCGCTGATTGATACTGGTAGTAAGATGGATAGCGTCATTTTTGAAGAATTTAAGGGAACTGGTAACCAAGAGATTACGCTTGAGCGTGACTTGGCTGAAAAGCGTGTCTTCCCTGCGATTAATATCAAAAAATCTGGTACTCGCCGCGAAGAGCGTTTGCTAGACGAAGACAAACTACGTAAGGTTTGGATTTTACGCAAATTGCTGCAGCCGATGGATGGTGTACAAGCCACTGAATTTTTATTGGATCGCTTAAAAGAAGCGAAAACCAATGACGAGTTCTTTGAGCAAATGAAACGTAAATCTCAAAACTAATCGTCTTATCGTTGCTATTATACAAAAAGACCGCTTGCTTATAAGCGGTCTTTTTTATGACTCACATAAGTAATAGAGATGAAAACAGTTAGCGTATTATCGAATCAAATACAATAAACCTCATCAAAAGCACTACCATCGATACAGTGAAGCAACATCTTTTACACTCTATTTGCAAAGGTTAGCGTTTTTACCACGACTAGAAAGGTATTAAACGACTACTATGAAAAGTAGTAAAACGTATTCAAAAATATCGTGTATATTGTATTTTTAATTTAACAACTTAACAGGTGACATTATGAAATTTGCTAAAACATTTGCAATGACAGCTATTACTAGCTCAGCACTAATCATGACTGGTTGTAACTCAGGTCCATACGGCAATGCAAGCAACACTGTAAAAGGTGCGACTGCTGGCGCTGCTGCTGGTGCCCTTATCAGAAGCAAAGGCGATAGCAAAGATATCGCACGTGGCGCACTAGCTGGTGCAGCACTTGGTGGTGCTGGTGGTTACATCTATGACCAAACCAAATAATTGGTTATAAATATCGAAGCTATTAAGCGATAGCGGTAAGAATAAAAAGCCTGCAAATCATTGCAGGCTTTTTTGTGTCTAATAGATCATTGATGACTTTAAGAATATTCTTACAACGCGCTACTATCTCACAATGCGCCACTAAAGGTATCACAAGTCTGCACACTGCCACTCTCTAGACCACGAGTGAACCATTGAACGCGCTGTTGACTGGTACCATGAGTAAAGTTATCAGGAACTACCGCTCCACCGCTAGCACGTGCCAGACGATCATCACCGATTTGGCTGGCAGCATTGATGGCTTCATCTATATCGCCTGCTTCTAAGAACTGGACACGCGCTTGGTTACGCTGCGCCCATACCCCTGCGAAGCAATCAGCTTGTAGTTCTTGTAACACGGAGAGCTTATTGGCTTCTGCACGCGTGACTTGACGACTGGCTTCACTGACCTGCTGAGTAATACCCAATAGTGTCTGTACATGGTGGCCGACTTCATGTGAAATCACATAGGCTTGGGCAAAGTCACCTGCCTTACCTTCATTATCTTGACCACCAGAGTCTTGCTGATCACCTGCGATGCCTAGATTTTGACGCATCTCTACGAAAAAAGACGTATCTAAATAAACCGTCTGGTCACCTGGACAATAAAAAGGTCCTGTCGCTGCCGTGGCACTGCCACAGGCTGAACTGACTTGTCCATTAAAAAGAATTAACGACGGTTCCTGATAAGTACTACCGCCCTCATTAAATATTTGATGCCACACTTCTTCTGTATCAGCGAGCACGACTTTCACAAACTGTGTATCACGGTCATCACTGGTCGCCGGCTCAGTCGAGGTACTACTACCACCAGCCACTACTTGACCCGTCTGTAAGGCTGTCATGGGGTTGACCCCAAACACTAACCACAAAATACCCGCGATAATAATACCGCCAATACCACCACCGATCATCTTGCCACCGCCGCTACTCGTACGTACGTTGGAGCTGCCTCGTCTGCCTTGCCATTTCATAATCTTACTCCAGAAACATACGATACATCCTGCTATTCGTATGGATAGTTATTCATGTTATATAATTTTTGAATCGCTTTTGCTACAACCATGCTTGTTAGTTATCTAAAGCTTGGTCCTATTTTTATCATTTCTTTTTGCAATACTTACCTATCCTTAACAATATTTACCTAGCCTTAATAAGACATTAATTTTATGCCTGTACTATTTAAGGTAATCCGTCTAAGCGTATATATTTAAAAGAAAATATTAAACAATAATGGACGTTTATTGGGTCTAAAAACAGCTTGGTTTTGGTTAATTATACGTAGATTCATTGAAGTTGTTGTATTAAAAATTATATTAGATGAGCTATGTAAAATACTTTTTACAATTTTATTGTTACTCAATTGTACAAGGTCTTTTCATTTGAAAAGAAAACATATAGAATGCGTGGAAGCTGAGTAGCTGTGACTAAGACTAGTTGAATTCTGAGACATCTCGGACATTCAACCTTTGTCGCTGCTACTGCTCATTTCATTTTTCCGGAGAAAACCATATGAAACTTAAATTACTTGCTCTAGCTGGTATCATGACTGCAACTATGGGCCTTACTGCCTGTGATAGCAACAAAGAAAACGCTGCTGAAGATTTATCTGACGCGCAAGAAGAAGTGCAAGATGCTTCTGAAGAGCTAAACGAAGCTGCTGCTGAAGGCGAAGTTACTGCTGATGCTGAAGCTGCTGTTGCCGGCGCTGAAGCTGACATCGCTGATGCACAAGCTGCAACTGCTACTGACGAAATGGACGCTGAAGTTCCTGTAGACGGTACTACTACTAGCGTAGACGTAGCTAGCGAAACTGATACTGCTGTTGCAGCATCTGACGAAGTTGTTGTTGAAGAGCCAGCTCAGTAATTTTATCGTCTCGACGGTAAACATACTGTAGTAAAAAAAGAGAGCCTATGCTCTCTTTTTTTATGTCTGCTATTTAGTATATTTACAACTATAGAGCACTCATGTCAGTTTTAACAACATCGCGATATTATAAGATCTCGCAATGGCAAGCGTTAGGTAGGACTCAGTAGCTGCTATTTACTACTCATCAAATAGGCGCTCATCAACCTGTTGACGAAATTTTTGCCCTGTTTTAAAGGTGACCACACGACGTGCTGATACTGCCACGGGCTCCCCTGTCTTAGGGTTACGTCCTGGACGGCTGCTTTTATCTTTAAGCTCGAAGTTGCCAAAGCCTGAAAGCTTGACCTCGTTGCCATCAATCAAACTCTCTGACAATTCATCAAAAAAATTCTCTACCAAACAGCGGCCTTCTTGGCGTGTCAGGTTCAGATGACTCATCAAATGCTCAATCATGTCAGATTTGGTTAAGGTGCTCACAGTACGACTCCTATGCTATGTCGTGATGTCGAATATCATGGATTAGCGGTATCAGGTTAATCTTAGGGTCTGTTGAATATTCAAATATGACACTGGCAGCAGCTATTTTTTAGACAATACGCAGTGAAATTTTGGACGCCTAGTTATTCTAGGTTAGACAATTTCGCCAGATATTGGCAAAAAATAGCCCTGCCCTAAAAGGCTGATGCTAAAATCACCCCAAACGTTGTTGTAAACCTAGCTAAGGTCTCGACATTATCGTCGGTTTACGCCTAGTTTGATGCGACTTTAGCGATCAGCAGTCCTAATATTTGAGTGTTCAACAGACCCTAGTCATTATAAAGGTTTTTTACCGTCTTTTTAATAAAGTCTGCATTAAAATCCTTTATTAATAACCACTTAACTTTTTTTACAAATAAAATCTATCGATAAGACAAAAAACGCTATAAATAGCAATGCCCTATAGCCTCACAATTATAAAGGCTACAGAGCATGCTCTACTATTAATGCTAAATGCTAGCTGTCACGCAACTTCGCAGCATGTTGCTCAGTTAAAGCTCGTACCACTTTGTCAGTCGCGGTTTTGACTGCTTCATCAGACAAGGTCTGTAACCTATCCTGCCATACCAAAGCAAAAGCCAATGAACGCTGCCCAGTTGGTACATTGTCGCCTTGATAGACGTCAAACAACCATAGGTCAGTCAATAGCTCACCTGCTGCCGTGCGTATCGTCGACTCTAAGGTCTGCAAGCTAATATCGCTATCTACTAAGATAGCAATATCGCGACGTACTTGTGGGAATTTACTTGGCGTGGTAATCGCATCTTGTTCACGAGCAAGTGTTAGTAGCGGCGCAAGTGATAATTGAGCCACCCACGTAGCTGGCAAATCTAACTGCTTAGCGGTGTTAGGATGCAATTGACCCAACCAGCCGACATACTCATTATCGATATAGAGTTTTGCGCTTTGACCCGGATGCAAGAAGGCAAGCGCACTACGCTCATAGCGGATGCGGGCGCTATCGATTTGCGCTGGTAGCAATTGTTCGATGTCGTGTTTGAGGTCATAAAAGTCTAACGCACGGTTTTGATACGCTTGCTCGTCCCAAATGTCACCCACTGCGACCAATGCAATACTTGGCGTTTGTACCAATTCGCCAATACTTTGACCGACAAAGCTAAGACCCGTTTCAAAGAAACGGACACGTGGCTGCTGACGATTGAGGTTATATTGTACACAAGGCAATAAGCTTGATAGCAAAGTACGGCGCATCACCGCCAAGTCGCTAGAGATAGGATTGGCCAGTGCCAACACTTCTCCAAGCGCTTTATCATCGAGCAAGGCTTCTATTTTTGCATCACTAAAACTAAAGCTAATGGCTTCCATATAGCCATTATTGACCAAGGCCAGCTTCATTTCATGCGTTAAGTCCGCAGTATCGTCATAATCCATGCTGACTTGCAAATGCGGCAACACACTCGGAATATTGTCATAACCGTAAATACGGGCAATCTCTTCGATTAAGTCTTCCTTAATACTCATATCAAAGCGATACGATGGCGGCGTACAAATCAGGCTGTCCGCTTGCTGCTCTACCTCAAAGCCCAATTGGGTTAAGATACGTACCATCACTGCTGGTTCAATCTCAATACCGATGACATCGCGTACTTTAGAGATTGGCAAGGTAATGGGCGCACGTGCTGGCAGGTTTTCATTACTTTCTGCTTTTACTATTTGCCCGGCTTGACCACCAGTGACACTGGTAATCAAATCAACAGCGCGTGCCAAAGCAAGCTCTGGTAATTCAAAGTCTACCCCGCGCTCAAAGCGTTGTGAGGCATCGGTATGCAAACCAAAACGGCGGGCGCGAGCGGCAATAGCAAGCTGACTAAAGAAAGCGCTTTCTACAACAATATTGGTGGTGCTATCCGTGACACTGCTACGTTGACCACCCATAATGCCGGCAAGCGCAAGTGCACCTTTATCATCAGCAATGACCAACTCATCACCCGTTAGAGTAATGGTTTGCTCATTTAATAAAGTGAGGGTCTCGCTAGGCTGTGCCAAACGTACCACGATATCGCCTTCAATGGTATCAGCATCAAACGCGTGTAGCGGCTGACCCAATTCCATCAATACATAGTTGGTCACGTCAACCAAGAAGTTATGCGAGCGTAATCCTGACTGTATTAGCGCATCTTGCATCCATCTTGGGGTGTCGATGCTACGATCAATATTACTGATTGATTGTAGTAAATAGCGCGGGCACGCTTCAACTGCACTAACTGTGACAGCTGGCGTAGTAGTAGAAACGTTATCAGTAACTGCCACGTTGGCAGGAATTTTAGGCTGCTGCATCGGTAAATCGTTGATAACCGATATCTCGCGCGCAATACCGCGTACGCTGAAGCAGTCGCCACGGTTTGGGGTGATAGAGATATCCAGTATTTGGTTATCGAGACCTAAATATTCACGGATATCCATACCGACTGGTGCATCAGCTGGTAGCTCAAGCAGGCCATCGATATCGTCCACCAAATCAATTTCAGAAGCACCGCAGAGCATACCGTTAGAGTCGACACCACGCAGGTTGCCATTTTTAATTTTAAAGCCTTTCTTGTCATCGCTTGGGAGCACTGCCCCAACGGTCGCAACAGGTGCTTTCATACCGACGTAGACATTGGGCGCGCCGCAAACGATTTGTAACAGCTCAGCGGCACCAATATTCACCTGCGTAACGCGCAGTTTATCAGCATCTGGATGTTGCTCGACGCTGATGACTTCACCGACGACCACACCACTAAAGGCACGGGCAACCGCAAAGCGATCGTCAATCTCAAGCCCTGCCATGGTAAGTTGTTCAGCCAATTGCTCACTGCTATTGTTTGGATTTACCCACTGACGTAGCCACTGTTCGCTAATTTTCATAAATATCTCGGATCAGAATTTTATAATAAAGATTTTGGATTAAAGGTTGGCGAATCAACTTGTTGTATTAACAAGGAGCACTTTTTATATGAACAAGGAGCGCTCTAGCCAAACTGTTTTAAGAAGCGTACGTCGTTTTGGAAAAACAGGCGCAAATCGTCAATGCCGTAGTACAGCATCGCAAAGCGCTCAATACCCATACCAAAAGCAAAGCCGGTGTATTTATCGCTATCAATACCGCAGTTGGTTAGCACTTGTGGATGTACCATACCGCAGCCCATGACCTCAAGCCATTTACCATTATCATCGAGGATATCGACTTCAGCAGAAGGCTCAGTGAATGGGAAAAATGACGGACGAAAACGAACAGTCAATTCTTTAGCAAAGAACGCTTCTAAGAACTCACTAATCAAGCCTTTTAGCTCAGCAAAAGTGCTCGATTCAGTAACCATTAAACCTTCTAACTGATGAAACATCGGCGAATGGGTTTGGTCCGAATCATTACGATAAACGCGACCTGGACAGATGATACGAATCGGAGGTTCATTCTTTTCCATGGTACGAATTTGCACGGGACTGGTATGCGTACGCAATAGATAGTGCGCATCGAAGTAGAAGGTATCGTGCATCGCCCGTGCTGGGTGATGCGAAGGGATATTAAGCGCTTCAAAGTTATAATAATCGCTTTCAACTTCAGGGCCAGTTGCGACATTAAAACCTGCTTGTATAAAGTACTGCTGCATACGCTGAGTAATCATCGTTACTGGATGCAAGTGACCTTTTTGGCCACCGCGAGCAGGCAAAGTGATATCAATGCTTTCGCTTGCAAGCTTAGCATTTAGTGCAGCCACTTCTAGCTGCTGCTGCTGCGCCGTCAATGCATCTTGAATACGGCTACGGACTTGATGTAACCAGCCGCCATAGGTTTTTTTGTCATCGCTACTGAGTTTACCCATCTGCTTTGACCAGCCAGTTAGCGGGCTCTTTTTGCCTGTCAATTGTACGCGCAAATCTTGCAGCGCACGTACATCAGTTACTTGTAGGATCAACGCTTCAGCAGCACTGGCCAGCTCAGTGAGCTGAGCTTCAGTTAGCTCGCTGAGCTCTGTAGACAAGGTCGGTAGCGCCGACAAATCGGTGGTAGCAGCAGGGGTAGTCATAAGACGCATTCTTCCTGATTTAAACGGACTATTAGTAATAGTGATTTATAATTGTAGAGATTTGACCAAATATTGCAAACCATTTACCCATTCATTGTAAATTAAAGACGTGTTACAGAAATGGCTTGAATATTTAGACAATGAAAAGTGCAACTTCCCTAAAAGCGTTTTGCATCATAACGGTAATAAAACCGACCGTAAAATAATTTAATATAAAAAAAGCCACCGACCAGCGGTAGCTTTTATTAATATCGACCTATTAATCAATATTAGTCCTATCCATTTAGATAATCCCTTATGAGTAAGTAACTATAGATAATCACTTAACAAGCGGCATGCCTAAAGGACAGTTAATATTTATGCTAGGGCTGCTTTTGCTTTTTCGACCAAGGCTGTGAAAGTTGCTGCATCATGCATAGCGATGTCAGCAAGTACGCGACGATCAACAGTGATGTTAGCCAATTTCATGCCATTGATAAAGCGGCTGTAGCTTAAACCGTTTAAGCGTGCACCAGCATTGATACGTGCAATCCAAAGACGACGGAAAGTACGTTTTTTGTTGCGACGGTCACGATAAGCATATTGACCAGCTTTGGTCACTGCTTGTACCGCTACTCGGTAAACACGTGAACGGGCACCGTAGTAGCCTTTTGCGCGCTTCAAGATTTTTTTGTGACGACGATTCGCCTGTACACCACGTTTTACACGGGCCATAAATTACTCCAAGATATTGTTAAGCGATTAACGATGTTATGAAATGAATGTTAGTAAATAACAGACATCGTTGTCAGATTGCAAAGTCATATATTCTAATTAAAAATAGATGACGATAGTCGACTAGAGGTATGGGCACATGCGACGAACTGCTGCTTCGTCAGACTTGTCCACCATCTTTAGACCGCGCAACTGGCGAATACGCTTAGCTGATTTCTTGGTCAAGATATGGCTTTTGAAGGCTTGCTTACGCTTAAAGCCATTCGCTGTTTTTTTGAAGCGTTTAGCTGCACCGCTTCTGGTTTTCATCTTATTTTTCATGATGATTTGCCTCTTTGTCTTTAATAGAACCTGGTCGTCAAATAGTCAATAACGAATAGTGGCTTTAAAAACAACCACTAAACCTCTATTTGCCTCGAGGTGGGAGGCGCTATTCTAGCAGATAGTGCGCTGTTTTGCCAAGGAAAGTTTTGGCCCTACCTTAATAGGTTCTATCTGGTTATTATTAGGGTCTATTGAACATTCACAAATAGCCGCTGCCAGTGCCACATTTGAATGTTCAATAGACCCTAATAAATCATGATTTTTTTTGCAAATAGATTGAATGTCAGCTTGAGCTGTGCTTAAGTAGAGACTAAGCGGCGCTATACCTTAAAGCGACGATAAACGACGCCATTTATCGCCTATATTTGTCTTGGATTATACGCGGCTCGTTGCTTTTGGACTGCTAGGGCGTGTCCTCATTTTAGAAATGGTCATAAAAATGAGATAAATTGCCGTCAAATGAGGAAAATAGCGAAAATAATATCAGGATATTAATCAGCTATTTGACGATGTTTGGCAAAATTTAGCCATTTTTAGCCCATTTAGAGACAAGCGCTTGAATTGAGGACACGCCCTAAGCTCGCTTGCCAAGCGCTCAAAAAATTGATTATGGACAATCATTCTAGGAGAAAGCGTTGTCAAACCAAGAATTAAACTTTGATGACGGAATATTTGTGTTTGAAACGGTGATGCGCGTGCGCAATACCGAAATTGATATGGGTCAACATTTAGCCCTAGAGTCATTGACCGGTTTGCTGACGGAAGCTATGCAGCGTTTTTTATACGCCAAAGGTATTAAAGAGATTAACGCTGATCATCAAGGCTTGATTATTAATGAGTTACAGCTGAATGTTTTCAGCTGTGTACGGGCGCGTGAAGAGCTTTTGTTTGAGGTGGGCGTTGAGCCACTTTATGATAATGGCGGCAATATCGTGTTCAAAGCCACACGCATGCACAATGGCGAAATAGTGGCAAAGGCCAGACAGCATTTTGTCAATTATGACTTTCGCCTTAATAAAGTAACCACGCTGGATAATACGATTAAAAAAGCCTTGTATCCGCAGTTGTTCGAGCTCTGATAAACACTGATATAACCCATCAATTTACGTAGTCCATCAATAGACGCAAGCTATTTATTTATCTTATCAGTAGATAGCCAATACTGATATTGACTTTTATTGCTGACCACTTAATTATTGACCACTTCCTAATTATAAGACGACAGACAGATTATGACTTTACCTGCTTGGCTAACTGCCATAAAGTTTAACGCTGATGGTTTGATTCCTGCGATTGCTCAAGACCATGCGTCGGGGCGCATTTTGATGATGGCGTGGATGAATGCTGAAGCGCTTCAATTAACGGCACAAACAAAAACCGCCGTGTATTTTTCACGTTCGCGTGCCAAGTTATGGCATAAAGGCGAGTCATCAGGACATACTCAGACAGTCCATGATATTCGCTTAGATTGTGATGCCGATGTGATTGTGTTGAGCGTGACTCAAGCTGGGGGTATCGCCTGCCATACGGGTCGCGAGTCTTGCTTTTATCAGCGTTTGGATTTGTCTGGGCAAACGCCGCAATGGCAAACTGTCGATAAGGTATTAAAAGACCCTGCAGATATTTATCAATCAGATAAAACCGCCAGCGCTACTGATCACAACCACGATACTGCTGCGCTTAATGCGGATAATGCTAATAACGCCGCTGAAAATCATAATACCCAAACGGACAATACCTCTATTTTGCAACAGCTTGATAAGGTATTGGCAGAGCGCAAGCAAGCAGACGCTGACAGCTCTTATGTGGCAAGCTTATACGCAAAAGGGTTGAATAAAATCCTAGAAAAAGTGGGCGAAGAAAGCACAGAGAGTATCATCGCTGCCAAAGATTTTGCCCATTGTGATGAAAATACGGACAAAGCGCAATATGACGAAGCGCGGCACGAGCTTATCTACGAAGTGGCCGACGTTTGGTTTCATACTTTGGTTGGGCTGGCATGGTTCGATATAGAGTCGGACGCGGTGTTGAATGAGCTGGGACGACGCTTTGGACTATCAGGCATCGATGAAAAAGCGGCTCGATAACTTGTGAAATCACAAAGATAACTTGTGGAACTCTAGAATAAGCATCTTCCTTGTTTGATTATTATTGCTTTCACCTTTTTGTCACCTTTCACCTTTTTGTCACAATGGTAGGTTATAATATAGCTCTTTTTAGCTTCGCATCTTACGTCTATATTTTTTGTTTAATAGACCTATATTCTATAAAATAAAGGCATTCATATATAGATATCGCAACCAAGACATTAAGGATACCATTATGGGCAGTTTTTCCATTACGCATTGGCTGATATTATTGGTGGTAGTGGTGGTCGTATTTGGCACCTCAAAGCTTAGAAATGCAGGCAAGGATTTGGGCGGTGCTGTTAAAGGCTTTAAAGAGGCAGTCAAAGACGAAAATGCAGAGCATGCCAAAAAACAGGTGGTTCTCGATCATGATGGCAATGCACACCCAACAGATCGCGCCGCAACCAATAAAGTGAAAGATAGCGATATTGACACTGTGCCTGTTGACGATAAGCACCATTGATAATACCGAGTATAGTGCTGGGTATAATACTGCTAGCATCTAGATAGTGATAATCAACCATTATGTTTGATATTGGGTTTTCTGAATTACTGCTCTTTGGCGTTATTGCCTTAATTGTCTTGGGTCCAGAAAAACTGCCCCAAGCAGCGCGTACTGCTGGGCAATGGTATGCTAAAATTCGCCGTACGGTCTCTACGTTACAGTCTGAAATAGAGGCTGAGCTTGACTTGGCTGAAACGCGGCAACAAATGCAAAAAGAGCTGGCTAAAATCCGTGAGACTGAGGCGGAGATGCGGCGTGAGATGGCAGAAATGCGCGGCAGTATGCAAGAGTTTGAGTCTTCACAGAACCAGACTCTAAAAGCTGCGCATGACCCAGACGCTGACCATGCTAATAATGACAAAAGCAATCACCAGCAAGATGCTAGCGGTCAAAAAAACACGCCATCTATCACGCCCAAGGTATTCGACTACGCCTACGGTCAGGACGAAACAGCAACAGATTCTGAGCAATTGCTGAAACACGCTACTGACGACGAAACCTCAAAAACTGCCTCTATTGCTAATACTCAACCAATTACTCAAGCCATCACCACCAAGCCATGGGAAAACATGTGGTTTCGTTTGGGCGCTTATGATAAGGCACGACGCTTACCTGCAGCGCCCTATTTACCAAACTATAAAGCAGATATGTTACTAAACCGGCCTTTAGACAGCGCTTTAAACAAACAGCTTTCTGTTAATAAGCAGGAGACTGATTAGTGGGTTTATTTAAACGCAAAAAGAGTCGCCAAGAAAAAGTCGCTGACGCAGACCGAGAGCAAGTAGCTGATACCGCGATTGATGAGGACTCTAATGACATATTAGCCTCACTCGCTGATATGCCAATCACTGAGCATCTGATTGAGCTACGCTCGCATTTAATCAAAATATGCGTGGCAGTGTTGGTCATATTTTTAGCGTTAGTTGGGTTTTCGCGCGAGCTCTATAATTTTTTATCCGATCCATTGGTCGCTCAGCTACCCGCCAATTCGACCATGATTGCCACGGATATCACCTCCAATTTCATGGCGCCGATACGCCTGACCGTTTTTGTCGCTGCCTTCTGTGCCATGCCCTATATTTTGTATCAGATTTGGTCATTTGTCGCACCGGGGTTGTATAAAAAAGAGAAAAAAATCGCGATTCCTGTGCTTGCGTCATCAATTTTTTTATTTTATGCGGGTGTGGCTTTTTCTTACTTTATCGTGCTCAAAGGCGTGTTGAAATTCTTTATCATGTTTGCGCCGCAGAATGTCTTGCCGATGACGGATATCGACAGTTATTTAAGCTTTGCACTTAAGCTGTTTATGGTGTTTGGCCTGACTTTTGAGATTCCAGTGGTGACCTTACTGTTGATATTGGTGGGCATTGTCTCCATTCAAAGCCTAGAAGAGAAACGTCGCTATATTATTGTGGGTTGTTTTGCCGTGTCAGCAGTCGTTACACCGCCTGATGGTGTGTCGATGTTGTTACTCGCCATTCCCATGTGGCTATTGTTTGAGTTAGGGCTGCTATTAGCAAAAATCTTAATCAAAGAAAAGCCTAATTCTGATTCGGCAGCCGTAGATAACGAGTAAAAAAACACAGCCCCTATAGTAATTGTTTTCGACTGTCCTCTACCCCATTTATTAGCTTAGTAGTTATTAGCCTTACTAAGCGTCATCATTGTCCGCCAGCCATTGTTTATCCAGTGGCTTTTTTTACCCCCATGGTTTTTACTCACTTTTAGTCTTTTAGGTAGTTTTATTATGTCCGCATCTATGCCAGCTTATATGAGCGATCCCACTGATGAGCAGCTGAGCGCGCTTAATATGGCAATGGATCACAAGTCATTTAAAGTGGTCGCTTATGCAGGCGCAGGTAAAACAACGACGCTGAAGCTGATCGGTGAACGCTTACGTGGGCGCGGCTTATATCTAGCCTTTAACAAGGCGATTGCCAACGATGCGCGGCAAAAATTCCCCGGTCACGTGGATTGCCGTACCTTTCACTCACTCGCCTATCGTCATGTCGCCCGTGATATTACCGCCAAACTGTCGTTGCCACGCTTTTCACCCAAACGTCTGGGTGATGATTTGGGCTTACAACCGGTGCAAGTACGTCGGCAAATGGATGGGGTTAATAAATATATCACCCTCACGCCAGCACGCTTGTCGCGCTTCGTTAGTGATGCGGTGAACAATTTTTGTAGTACGCATGCCAGTTATCCTGCACCACGGCATATTGAATTTCCAAGTTGGCTCGATGATTCTGATGCCGAGCAGCTGCGCGAGATGCTCTACCCCGCCGTTGAGCAACGCTGGCTACAATCGATTGATGCGCGCCATCCGGCTGGTATTGGGCATGATATCTATCTTAAATTATGGGCATTATCCAAGCCCAGTATTCCTGCGGATTTCATCTTGTTTGATGAAGCGCAAGATGCCGACCCCTTAATGATGGGGATTTTGACCCAGCAGCCACGGCAGGTGATTTATGTCGGCGACGCCCATCAGCAGATTTATGAGTGGCGCGGCGCGGTCAATGCGATGAAAAAGCTGCCATTGCCGCAGACCTTGTTGACGCAGTCGTTTCGCTTTGGTGAACCGATTGCTGAGATTGCCAATACTTTGCTCAAAGCCTTGCAAGAAGACGTACCGTTAAAAGGCAACCCCAATAAGCAGTCTTCTACCGAAAAAGGCATGGTACACAGTAAAAAAGATGCCATCCTATGTCGTACCAATGCGGCAGCAATGTCGCAGCTATTGACTGGTCTTAAACTCGGTCACCGAGTGGCACTACAAGCGGATACCGATCGCATGCTTAAGTTCTGTCAGGCAGCCGAGAACTTAAAAAATGGTAAATCGGCGTATGGCGTGCCCGAGCTCGCATATTTTTATAATTGGGGTGACGTACAAGAATACTCTGAAACCAACGAAGGCAGTGACCTTAAAACCTTGGTTAAACTGGTCGACGACCATGGCACCAATGTTTTGAGCCAAGCCGTCAACAGCTTATCCAGTATTGAAAATGCTGACTATGTCATCTCAACCGCGCATAAAGCGAAAGGTCTTGAATGGGGAAAGGTGCAATTAGATGATGACTTTTATTATGATGTGACCACTAATGCGGTCAAAATCAGCCCAGAAGAATTGCGTTTGCTCTATGTCGCTTGCACACGCGCGCAAAGTAATTTGGACATCCATCATATCAAAGACTTGATATCAGGATTGCAGACGGGTAAAAAAGTGATTTTTGGCAATACTTAATGTTGCTCGAGCTCACACTTTATCGCCTTTGTCATTCTCAATTTATAATGTTGACTCTCCGATCATGAATCATAATCAGCAACTTCAGACACGCCAAAACACCATACAACAGTTATTTGCTAATCCCGTTCGCCTGCTCGCGCCAATGGAAGGCTTGACCGATCCGTTGATGCGGCAAATTCTAACGCAAATTGCGACAGATTTAGGTCGTCCTTATGATTGGTCAGTGAGTGAATTTATTCGCGTCACCCAAACTGTCTTGCCCGCGCATGTGTTTTATAAGTACGTGCCAGAGCTGCATTATGATGCCAAAACTGCATCCGGTACGCCGATTCATATTCAGCTACTCGGTAGTGACGCGCAGTTGATGGCTGACAATGCCGCTTATGCTGCCGAGCTTGGGGCGCCGGCCATTGATATTAACTTTGGTTGTCCGGCTAAAACGGTAAATAGCCATCGTGGTGGCTCAGTGCTGCTTGATGAACCTGAAGTCATGTACGAGATAATCAACACAGTAAGAACAGCCGTACCTACTGACATTCCAGTCTCAGCCAAAATACGTTTGGGCTATACCGACACCAGTCGTATGGATGACATCAAAGCTGCAATTGCTACAAGTGGTGCAGACTGGCTAACCATTCACGCACGAACAAAAACCCAAGGCTATAAACCGCCCGCTTACTGGGACAAGATTCAAAGTTTTAATGCGCTTAATATTCCCGTCATTGCCAATGGTGAAATATGGAACGCCGAGCATGCACAGAATTGTATGACGCAAGCGGGGACCAATCATTTGATGTTAGGTCGCGGCGCGGTTACTCGTCCCGATTTGATTGCGCAGGTTGATGGCCATAATAATGATGCAGAAACATTGACCGCCTTAGTCTGGGAAGACTTAATCGGGCATCAGATTAAGTTTTTAGAAGGTGCCGCAAAAAGCGATGTGGTATTGGTCGGACGTTATAAGCAGTGGTTAGCGATGCTCACCAAAGGCTATAGCGAGGCAAAGATATTGTGGGACCGTATAAAGCGAGAAAAAAATAAAGCAGCTATTATTAGCGCACTACGAATGAGTGTCCGATAATAATACCTGCCTTTATTCTAAACTGGTCTTTTGATAAAAAACGAACGCTAGACGCTTACCCGAATGGCCAGATAAAAAAGCATCAAACAACAGGCAATTGATAATACCCAAAGTATCGAGCGAAACGTTGCCAAATTAGTAATATATGCCACGCAATAGCCAACCCTAATCAGCACATAAAGCCAAGCCAGCGTGTTGATAATTGATTGCGGTACAAAGAACAACATCGCCACCAATACCGCTGCCAAAAATACGGGTAATGTCTCATAGCTGTTTTGCTGAGCGGCATTAGCACGTGCTGCTGCGCCAGTCGTACTGTGTAAAAAGTCACGCGGATGCGCATTGTCAGCCAAGTTAAAGCCACCAATGGCTTTCGCAGTCAGTGCCATCGCGAGTGGTAACAGGCTTGCCACCACCATCGCCCAAATCGCTGACGCTGCGGTATTAGGGATCAACCCAAAGAGTGCATTCATTAGTCTATTTGCCCCTACCCTGCAATCACTTCAAAATCATGGGTAATATTCACCCCACCTTGTACCAACATTCTACTGGCCGAGCAGTATTTTTCTGCTGATAAATGAATCGCCTTTTCAACTTGTTTATCTTTGATATCTTGACCAGTCACCACAAAATGCATATGAATATCAGTATATACCGCTGGGACGGTTTCAGCACGCTGAGCTGTCAGCTCACAACGCACGTCTGTCACTGCTTGACGTGACTTTTGTAAAATCGCTACCACATCGTAGCTCGCACAACCACCTAGCCCTAGTAGGATTAGCTCCATGGGACTGGAACCCTTCTCTTTATCGGCATCGATTTGAACGTTATGTCCCGATGGGGACACGCCCATAAAGGCTTTATTTTCTTGCCACGTAACGCTTGCTTTTGACTCTGACATGTTAGATTACCCTTATTTTAATGTGTGATTTAAACGTTTTTTATTGGCTGAATATTTTATTTTTGCTTGAGATTAGCCCACTTACCATTTAGGGTTCAGATTGAGGACACGCCCTAGTGTAGCATAAGCTAAAACGAGATTTTAAAAAGCCACTGTCTTAGATTATTACCCTGAGCGTTTGATGAGTCTATTTTTGAGTGTTCACTTTGGTTAGTGAGATTTATCGTTCTGCTCTGAATATGCTTTTTTAAATATAACTTATATTTATCGTTATGGCGTCTAAAACTTACCTACAAAAATCCATTTATAACTGTCTGATTTTAAAGGGTTAAACTCGTGAAACATTTTATAGCAAAATACTGTTACACATTTGGGTTGTTTCTTGGTTTAATAACGGTAATGAATCTTATTTTTACCTGATATTGATAACTGTCACCCTATAATAATTATGATTGCTATCGTTGTGTCATGTTGAAATAAGCTATTTTTAGACAAATTAAAAAGGGTTAGTCATGATAGATGCAGACGGCTTTCGCGCCAATGTCGGCATCATCTTGGCAAATACACAAGGGCAAGTTCTGTGGGCAAAACGTATTGGTCACAACGCTTGGCAGTTTCCTCAAGGCGGTATCGACCGCGGGGAGACGCCGATGGATGCAATGTATCGCGAGCTCTGGGAAGAGGTCGGTTTACATCCGCGTCATGTAGATTTATTGGCAGTCACGCAAGATTGGTTGCGTTATCGGCTGCCGAAACGCTATGTGCGTCATGGACAGCACCCTTTGTGTATTGGGCAAAAACAAAAGTGGTTTTTGCTGCGCTTAGATGAGCCAAATACTCAACATATCCGCTTTGATGAGGGAAAACCGGAATTTGACCATTGGCAATGGGTCAGCTACTGGTATCCACTCGGACAAGTGATTCACTTTAAACGCGGGGTATACCGTCGTGCTTTGCAAGAGCTGGCACGTGAATTACCGCTTAAACAAGAACTGATTATCCCTGAGCAGACCAACCATTTGCTTCTTACCTAGCCTCTGGTTTATTGTTTGTTTGGTAGTAAATACAAAAAATCCTGCATCTATTATGGATGCAGGATTTTTTGTATTTAAAATAGCTAGGGCGTGTCCTCAATTCAACTGATAACAATCTAAATGGTGATGAAAATGAGGACACGCCCTAGATTTATGGTTTGATGGCAACCTTTAGTACGCCATCACGTTGATGCATAAATAAGTCATAGGCTGCAACAATATCGTCTAGCGCGTAGGTATGTGTGACCATCTCAGATAAATCGACACGCCCTGACTCCACCACATTTAATAGACGACGCATCCGTTCTTTACCACCCGGGCACAAGGCGGTGCGGATAGTATGATCACCAAGACCTGCTGCAAAGTGTGACATGGGGATGCTTAAGTCTTCTGAATAAACGCCAAGGCTTGATAGCGTACCGCCTGGTTTTAAAATTTTCAGACATTGTTCAAAGGTAGATTGTAAGCCCAATGCTTCGATACTGCTATCAACCCCGCGACCCGCAGTAATTTTCATAATCTCGTCAACGATATCCACTTCGTTAAAATTGAGGGTAATATCGGCCCCCAGTTTCTTAGACATCGCTAAGCGCTCGTTATTGCCATCAATAGCGATAATGGTAGACGCCCCTCTCAGCTTGGCACCAGCAGTGGCGCACAATCCAATTGGACCTTGCGCAAATACAGCCACGATATCGCCAATTTTGATATTGGCATTTTCAGCACCCTTAAAACCAGTAGACATGATGTCTGGGCACATCAGCACTTGCTCATCAGTCAGCCCATTAGGCACAGGCGCTAGGTTGGCCTGCGCATCGGGTACTAAAACGTATTCGGCTTGCGTGCCATCGATGATATTACCGAAGCGCCATCCGCCAGTCGCTTTATAACCATGACAAGGACAAGTCCCGTCTGGTCCGATGTAACCACCATCTTGTGAAGGAAAGCCATCTTGGCTGGCATAAGAAGTAAAACTTGGGCAAATCGCGCCAGCAATCACTCGTTGACCTTCTTCATAACCCATCACCGCACTACCGAGCTTTTCGATAATACCGACTGGCTCATGACCAATGGTCAACCCTTGAGCAACGGGATACTCACCCTTAAAAATATGAATATCGGTGCCGCAAATGGTCGTTGTAGTGATTTTTATAAGAGCGTCATTGGGCCCAACATCGGGAATTTTCTTCTCTGCAATTTCAATTTTACCTGGCGCAACAAATATTAGTGATTTCATCATACTCATGTCACACTCCTTGTTTTGACACTGTTTTCACACTGTTTTGACACTTATTTGATTCATACTAGGGCGTGTCTTCATTTCAAAAATGGTGATAAAAATGAGATCAATTGCCGTCAAACAAGAAAAATAGCGTAGATAATATCGGGATATTAACCAGCTATTTGACAATGTTTGGCAAGGTTTATCCATTTTTAGCCCATCTAGATGAGTATTGAATGAATTGAAAACACGCCCTGACTGTCATTTAATAGTCAGTAATTGCATTAGATACTAGCAGTAAATTCTAAGCCCCTACTCAGTGAGTGTAAGCCATAAGCGCGACACTTTAAAGCAAAAACCACAATTACTTTAGGGTTTTTAAAATTGCCTACTGGTTCGTGTGAGAACAAGGGTGCATATGACTGAAAATAAGTGATTGTTTTATTCACCAACTGCTGAGTGTGGGTACTCGCGACTGACAATCTGAGCTGTAAAATTTGAGCCTTTATCCTCATCACGCAACGTTAAGATACTTTGAGTGCGAGTGCCATAAGTTGGTACGTTCTTAGCACTATCGCCAAAAGCGACAGGCTCGATGTAAATAGAAGACAAGGTTTGCTCAATCTCATTGGTCATGCCAGTATCTGGCAGCTTGTCCGCTGGTGCTTTGATATTATCTGACAGCACCTCAAAGGCCGCCTGTTGCCAGTATGCAGGTGAGCTATTCTCAGCAATCAAGGGCAATACTTCTTGCCGCAGTCTGCCACGTAGGCGCTCAGTTTTGAACCAGCTATCCTCTGGCTGACCGTTAGAGATAACGTGCAATCCTGCATGTAAGGGCGTGGGAGCATGACCACGATTATTAACGAGGACCGCTTGGGTCGCATCACCTATAATTAAATTGAAGCCAGCATAGTCTTGCAAACTGATTTGCCGTGCAAACTCTATTGGGCTTAGCGTACTGGTCAAGAAATCGGTGACCAGTTCACCACGTGAGCGTTCGTCATTACTTGCCTGCACGCCATCGCGAAAGTTCAATACCGCTGCCCAACGTCCGTTTTGCTCATATAAATCGTCATATGACTTTTGATAGATACCTAACCAAGTACCGCCGCTTTGTTTATCGCGTCCGGCATAGATAGGGTGATCAGCCCATTGATGTAACGGCTCGGTTGGGCGCTGCAAAAACTCATCGCGATTGGACAATAAAACCAAAGGTAGCTCATCAAATAATTGCCAAGCAATGGCGACGATACACATAGCATTCCTTTTATATGATTATTATATAATCGTTCCGATATCAAAAAGGGTCGTTCAAAATAGCGTCCTGCTGGTATAAATTTTCCTAGCTTGCTGTGCGCTTCGCACTCCAGAGGCTTCAAAAAATTTATCCTAACAGCACTCCCATCGGTATTATATTTTTTTCAATTGAATCGATTATATAGGGTCTGATGAACATTCAAATGTGGTACTGGCAGCGTCTATTTTTTAGACAATACGCAGTGAAATTTTTGACGACTAGTCGTTCTAGGTTAGACAATTTCGCCATGTATTGGCAAAAAATAGCCCTGCCCCTGCTTGTATACTTGGGGCTGATACTAAAATCATCCCAAACGTTGTTGTAAACCTAGCTAAGGTCTCGACATTATCGTCGGTTTACGCCTGATTTGATAAAAGGTTTGGGACGATTTTAGCGATCAGCAGTCCTACTATTTGAATGTTCAACAGACCCTAGTTCTTATTTAGCATTAATTGGTGTTTAACTGCTTATCAGCCGGATAGCTAATTTGATAAGTAGACTGCATCACTTGCGACTGTTTACTCGGCAAATCAAACTCCCAAGCGACCATACCTTTATTGTCATTCCAGTCTTTTTGGCTCACTGCTGGGGTGTGCATCGCAGTGACTTTGATACTGTCATCACTACTAACCGGCTCACTACCCAAAACTTGTAAATGCACGCTACGATTGTGCTGGTTGGTGAACTGATAGGCTTGGATGGTCGTTCTGGTTTGCTGACGATTAAACACGCCTTTATCACCTTGTTTGTCTTCATCAGTGAGTTGCTTGACCAGCATACTGGGATCGATGCCAAAACCAATACCCTGCTCTTTTAGATTCTGGTAGCTATAGCGCGATTGCCCGACATAGTTGTCATCACGGTACAATTGCAAAGAGCCATCGACCCAAGCCGGAGTCAAAAACGGTGCGGATGCGTACCAGTAGCCAGCGGCTTCCACACTCGGGGTACTACGAATCCACAGCTTGCTACTGCCTGATTGCTCATCAATAACCGTCCGTACCCGCCTGCCATCACTTGGAATACTAATACGCTGCGGCAGTCGATATTCGGTGATGCCGTTTTTATTCTGACTGCTCACGCTAAAGCTCGGTAGCGGTGGCATCTCTGCAGCCCCTGCTCCGCCATAGCTATCACTACCTACAACAACGACTGGAGCAGACTCCATCATAGGCTGTGCATAGCGTGACAATTTACTATTTGGCTGTTCTTCATATAATGACAAGCGCTCGACTCTTGGTAGTTGGCTGGTCGTAGTTTGAGTGGGATTAACTGAGCTTAATACCAAAGGAACCTTTAGCCAATTCTCCCCTGTTTGCTGGGCAATAACGGCAGAGGCGATGATGTTTAATTGTTTGCTCTCCGTGTTGAGACGTGCTTGATAGGTCGGCTCCCAACTGGCGCCGCGCACTTGATAATGCAGCTTGACGCTGCTTGGCGAACGACTTGCGACGCGCACACTCACTTGCGTCACACTATCCTGTGCTTGAGTTGTACTGCCAGCCATCAGCTGGTTCAGCGTATCTTGCGCGCGCGCTTGGCGCTGCTGAATATTCAAAATTCTTTTATTGATACTGGCCGCTTGCGTCTCTACCTCACGCGCATTATCGGCAAGGCTACCCTCTGTACTCATTTGCGTGACCTTGGTAAGGTTTTGCAAGTAGGCTTTTGCTAAGCGTGCCGCCTCTAACTCCGCATTAATCGCGTCCAAATTATTCTGCTGCGTCTGTACGTTGGCATCACCTTGATATTGACACTGCGCCGCTTGTTCAGCGCTTAAGGTTTCAATGCTAACTTCGCCAATATTAACGCCATTAGCCGCTTGCACACTCAGGCTGTCTTTATCGATATAAGGGGATAAACAAGAAAAAACCAGTGTTTGCTCGCCACTATTAGTAATGGGTAACGCACGGGTGACACTGGCTAAGCCTTGATAAATCGTCACTTGCTCAATACTGCTATTGGCTGCCTGAGCAGGAGTCACACTTAAAGCCGCTATGCCAAATAAACTCAGCGACATTAACCGCGTTTTAGCAATCAACTTAGATGATATTGCCACTTTGGATAAATCAGCTTGCATAATCATTCCTTAAAAGTACGTTTAATCCATTAATAGGTTTCATTAGCGCAAGCCCATGCTCTGTAACGCTTTATTAAACATGATGCTATATTTATTATAATCGTTATTCTAAGCATTATTTCTTAAAGCACTTTTCTCAAGGAGCTTTTTTATATCTTAGCGGTTTTCTATCTTTCTTTCTAGATGTTACCAGTAGCAGATAAGTTGTTACGATGGGATTCGCCTAATAGTAATTTGGTATGCCTAACAAACTATTTTTGCTATTATGACCCACATTCTATTATCAATAATAATGATATCCTTATGATGATTCATCCGCAATATGACCCTGTCGCGCTGTCCTTGGGTCCGGTAGAAGTACACTGGTACGGACTGATGTATTTATTGGCCTTTGCCGCGGCGTTCGGTCTAGCATGGTATCGCAGTACCAAACGCGACAGTTGGACCACCGATATGGTCTCTGATTTGGTCTTTTATGGCGCGCTTGGTGTCATTTTAGGTGGTCGGATCGGTTATGTGTTGTTTTATCAGTTCGGCGAGCTGTTGCAAAATCCGGCGTACCTTCTCAAGGTTTGGGAAGGCGGTATGTCATTCCACGGTGGTTTCATCGGCGTGATGCTCGGTATGTGGTTCTTCGCCCGTAAATATAAGAAGACACCTTTTCAAGTCTTTGACTTTATCGTTCCTTGTGTACCGACGGGCTTACTGTTCGGTCGCATCGGCAACTATATCAATGGGGAGCTGTGGGGCCGTGTCTCTGATGGCGGCTATAACTGGCTGACGTATTTCCCGCAAGCGGCTGCCTTTGATATGCAGCAATTACAGACCAATCCTGAGCTACAAGAATTGATGCTTGAGGTAAATGGACAGTATTTATTGCCGCGCCACCCATCGCAGTTATACGAAGCCTTAGCAGAAGGACTGCTATTGTTCCTTTTCTTATGGTGGTATTCATCGAAGCCGCGCCCGCGTATGGCTGCGACGGCTGTATTCTTGTTGGGTTATGGCATTAGCCGCTTTATCATCGAATTCTTCCGCCAGCCAGATGCTGACCAAGGGTTTGTGTTGTTAGGTTGGATGACCAAAGGTCAAATACTCAGCGCACCGATGATTATTGCAGGCTTCATCCTACTGATTTATGCTTACAAACGCGGTATCTATGACTGGGGTAAGCAAGCGGCTTATTAAGCATTATTTTGTATAAAGCAGTACTTTGCCCCAAAAACCCTGTTAATCACTATATCAATGATGCGTTTTAGCAGCGTAGAAGAGTAACTTTATGAGCACTAGCAACTCCATTAGTCACCACAAGCAGAGTAAAAATGAGCAAGCCTACTTGGATTTGCTGCGTCAGGTTATGAGTGAAGGCACTGAAAAAGGCGATCGTACCGGTACTGGTACGCTAAGTCACTTTGGCGCGCAACTGCGTTTTGACTTAGCATCAGGATTCCCATTATTAACCACCAAAAAAGTCCACTTCAAATCTATCGTTTATGAGCTATTATGGTTTTTAAGCGGTAGTACTCACGTTGATTACTTGCAAGCAAATGGCGTGCGTATTTGGAATGAATGGGCAACGGCTGAGCAGACGGCGCGCTTTAAGCGTCCTGCTGGGGATTTAGGGCCCGTTTATGGTCATCAGTGGCGCAATTATGGCGCGAGTAAGCGTGACGATGGCAGCTATAATAACGATGGTGTCGATCAAATCACCCAAGTCGTTGAGCAAATCAAGACCAATCCCAATTCACGACGCTTGATCGTCTCCGGCTGGAATCCCGGTGAAGCAGAGCAAGTCGCTTTGCCACCTTGTCACACACTATTTCAGTTCTTTGTCGCGGACAATAAACTGTCCTGCCAGCTCTATCAGCGCTCAGCGGATTTATTCCTCGGTGTGCCGTTCAATATCGCTAGCTATGCGCTGTTGACCCATATGGTCGCGCAAGTTTGCGGACTAGAGGTTGGTGAATTTATCTGGACGGGTGGCGATTGTCATATTTACCAAAACCACCGTGAGCAAGTCGAGCTGCAACTGACACGTGAGCTCTATACACTTCCAACATTAACACTTAACCCTGAGGTTGATGATATTTTTGCTTTTAAATATGAAGATATCACCGTCGATGGCTACAAGTCGCATCCTGCTATCAAAGCAAAGGTTGCTGTATAGCATTTGTCTGACTGAATATTTTAAATAAGAATAGCATTTTAGAGATAATAAAAAGGATACCTTATGAGTTATGCCCACACTGAAGTCGCCCAAATTGCTGCTATCAGTAGCAATCGTTGTATCGGTAAAGACAATGCACTGCCGTGGCATATCTCAGCAGACTTGCAGCACTTTAAAAAAATGACGACCAAAGATAACGATGGCGCTATTCAAGGTATCGTTATTATGGGGCGTAAGACTTTTGAGTCAATGGGCAGCAAGCCGTTGCCAAAGCGGGTAAGCTTTATCATCAGCACTCAGATGGATTATGCTGATCAACAAGGCCTTGTGGGCAAAAACAACGCTTATGTCGTACATAATTTAGATGATGCCTTAACGCAGGCGGCAAGTCTGGCACATGGTGCGCACCTTGATACGATTTGGGTCATTGGCGGTGAGCGGGTATTTAAAGAAGCGATGATGTATACCGATCGCATTGAGCTGACTCATGTAGATACCGAAATCGCTGATGGTGAAGCCTTTTATCCTAAAATACCAACTGACTTTACAGTGGCAGAAGAGTCTGAGCAGATGCACGATGAAAAGAGTGATTTAGATTTTAGATTTGTGACTTATAAAATAAAAGCTGCTGAATAACTGTCGCTCACTCATTAGAAATGACTGAAAAATTGGGGCTGTCTTAGATATTTCTAGGACAGCCCTTTTTTACGATCAATCAGATTACTCATGCAATACTTTATAAACCGTTTTCGCCAAAATGGGACCAATCCCCTGCACACCTGCCAGCTCTTGTTGTGATGCTCCAAGCAATTGCTGAATTCCGCCAAAGTGATTCAGCAAGTCACGACGACGCTTTTCACCCAGCCCCGGTATGACCTCTAGCACTGATGATGAACGGCGCTTATCACGCTTCTTACGGTGCGCTGTGATGGCAAAACGATGGGCTTCATCACGAACGTGCATCAATAAATGCAACGCCTTGCTATCCATTGGCAAATCAAGCGGCTCATGATCGATAAAGTGCAATACTTCAAGTCCGGCCTTACGCCCCTCACCTTTTGCCACACTAATGAGCAGCGTATCATTAAGAATACCCAACTCGGTCAATACCTCTTTAGCGATGCCAAGTTGACCTTTACCACCATCAATCAGCAATAAATCAGGCAGCGGCTGCTTCTTATAACGCCGTGTCAGCACTTGCTTCATCGCGGCATAGTCATCGCCACCGACAATATCATGGATGGCATACTGACGATAATCACGGCGACGTGATCCACCTTGGTCAAAGACAACGCAGCTACCGATGGTCGCCTCACCCATCGTATGCGAGATATCAAAGCATTCAATTCTATCAATCGTTCGCTCAGTGACATCGGCCAATACGTCTTTCAATGCGCCAAAGCGCGAATGCAGCTCTAAATAATCACCCAACTTAGTCTTAAGCGCATTATTCGTGTTCAATTTTGCCAAATCTAACCATTCGGCACGATGTTCACGTACGTTGGTTTTGATGACGACTTTGCTACCAAAATGGCTGGCCAGCGCTTCACTCACTGCAACTTGATCAGGTAGCTCATGAGTTAACATAATTTCTGCTGGCAAGTCATCCGTCACCTGAAAGTAGAACGAGGTAATAAAGGCAGATAAATTATCAGCAAGCGGCTCGCTACTATCGACGTCAGGAAAATAGTTCTTACCGCCAAGCACACGCCCGCCACGGACGGTCAGTACGTTGACACAGGTCATGCCTGCCTGACTGGCAATAGCAATCACATCGGCCTCGCCCTGCACAGTATAAACGGCTTGCTTAGCTTGGACTTCACGCAGCATAGACAGCTGGTCACGATAAAAGACCGCCTTTTCAAAGTCTAATTCTTCGGCGGCACCTTCCATCTTTTCAATCAAAGCACTATGAATGTCGCTAGAGTCGCCTTTGAGAAAGCGAATGGTGTTATTCACATCCTCTGCATATTCTTCTGGCGATACCAAGCCCACGCAGGGCGCACGGCAACGCTTAATCTGATACTCAAGACAAGGGCGCTTACGTTGCTTGAAAAAGGTATTGGTACATTGGCGCATCTGAAACATTTTTTGCATCAAAACCAATGTCTCTTTTGCCGCGTGAGCAGAGGGAAAAGGCCCAAAGAAGCGACCTTTTTGGTGATTGCCCTTACCGCGTCCATACGCCAGCCGTGGATAAGGCTTATCCGCTGAAATAAACACATACAGATAAGATTTGTCATCACGCAGTAGCACGTTATAAGGTGGACGGTACTCTTTAATCAGGTTTTGCTCGAGTAGTAGCGCTTCGGTCTCACTACGGGTAATGATTGTCTCTATATTATGTATCCGCGCCACCAATGCCCGTGTTTTTGGGTGGTCAATCGTCTTAGCGAAGTAGCTGTTGACGCGGCTTTTAAGCGATTTGGCTTTACCGACATATAAAATATCGCCATTCTTACCCAGCATTTTATAAACACCTGGCAAATTTGGCAGGCGCTGAATCAAATGCTTTAGACGGGCTTTTTTATCATCGACGGGACTTGTTTCTGAGACGGTTACCATAGAATTTATTGCTCTCAAGATACTGATATATAGCTGTTTATGGGGCGATAGCGAAAGTTTTGCAAGGCAACTATCAGTGTAACGTCAGACAGAAAAAAAGCCAGCACCAAGCTGACTTTTTCTATAGTTTAAAATGCTACTTGTATTTTATAAAGCGCTGCTAGTGGCGAAAATTAGACATTAGCGCTGGAATACCCGGTAACATACCGACAATAGCCATCACGCCAGTCAATATCACAAAAGTAATCACAGGAATAATCCAACGGCTCATCTTTGATAAATTCGCACTACGTTCTTTAGAACCAATTAACCCTAGATTATCAAGCACAAGGGTAATCGACCAACCAAACGCAGGATTCACCAGTGCCGATGCAAAGACGACAATCGCAGCAGACTGCGTGGTTTTTCCTTCGCGTGTCATCTCCATACCTGCCTCAAGTAACGGAATAAAAACGCCGACAATCAGTGCCACACACATCACGGGCTCCCAAATAGCCAAGTCCATTGGATAGCCCCAGATACCTGCGATAACACAGAACAACCCTGTCAATACGGCACCTGCAGGAATAGGACGCTTAGCAATCGCTGCTGGCACAATATATGTACCCCATGATGAGGCAAAGTTTGCACCGCCCAATACTGAGCCTGCCACCTGACGAATAGAGGCACTGGTCATCGTATCATCGATATCCATTAACACACGCTCAGTGCGTTTTGGATAGCTGATTTTTTGGAACACCTGATGCCCTAAAAAATCTGGCGACCACATCGCCACTGCTAATACTGCAAACGGTAGCACCACGATAAAGCTTTCAACGGTTGGCAGACCAAGCATCCAACCTGTATCTTCACCCCACCAATACATTGGGCTCATATTTGGTAAGCCTGGCCCTGTTTCAAAAGCAAAGGGTGCGCCCATGGCAAAGGCTACTCCACCACCTAACAAGCAGCTAAGTGGCACTGCCAGCCAACGCTTTTGGAAGTTCTCTAACACCGCATACAGTATAATGGTCAATAAAATCACTACGAAGGCAATATGCGCCATGCCGATGCCTTCTGCCCAAGCAAAGAGGTTTTTGACTTGTGAGGTAGTACCAATAAAGCCTAGATAAAGCAATAAACCACCGCACACACCTTTACTGGTCAAGTTTGCCAGTAGACTCCCCCCTTTGCTAATCGCCAGTAATAAGCCAAAAGCACCGATGAGCAGACCAAAAGCCATCGGATGCCCACCAGCGGCAACCACGATAGGGATGAGCGGAATCAGTGGACCATGCGTACCAGCAAGGTTGGCGGTCGGTAGCAGAAATCCTGAGAATAAAATAACGAAGAACGAGACAATCAATAGCTCATAACGGACGTTTTCTAGGACAAAAGCATCGCTTAACCCAAGTGGCCCTGCAAAAGTGGCGGCAATAGCGCCCACCATAACCACTTTACCAATGGTCGCTGCCATCGCCGGAATGGTATCTTCATACTCAAAACGATAATCACGGAACGGCAAGTTCATGCGCCAGCGTTTTGGCTGCATAATCTGTAGTTCATGATTGAGATAATCATCACGGCTATCAAAGCTTGAGCTTGGCTTATGCAAATCAACATAGCTGCCTGATAGGTCGTTGTGGTGATCGGACGAATTTGGCGGTTGCGCATCGGACCCTGAAACGGGAATCTGGAGGTCACTCATCACACTTCCTTATGTCGACTGATAGGTTTATGCCCTACCGATTTATTTGGCTAGTGCCTGATAAATCCAATCGGTCAAAGCAAATTTGCGGGTATTGTAAGTCATCGACCGCCATAATGCGAGTTTTTATTGTTTAAAAGAGACCATTTGTATCATTATTAATGGCATATGATGATGAACATAACCATGTGATGAAGAGATAAAATAAAAAAGTATGATATTGTGTAACGAACGTACTAATAGAAAATAATCGAGTACTTATGATATATTTTAAGATGAAAAATTGGCTTTAAAAACTCTGTCACTTATCTACTGCACTATAATTAAGAATTTACTGGGTAAAATTGGTTTTTAGATAGTAGAAAATCCGTCTATCAGTTACGCTTTAACGCTGGTGACTGTTGGGGTTTTTTACTATGATAAATATCTTTTGCATGGCTATGAATCAATAGCAAACCTGCCCTTGTCAGGTGCTTATGCGTTTTTGATAAAATAATTCATAAACTAAAAATGGCCCAGCAGGCAAGATTGAAAAAGGCAACAGGACATATCTATGAGTTTATTACCAAAAAACCTTGAGACCCTAAAGCGTAAGGCTAAAAAAAACATCATGCCGCTACTGGCACCGCATTTACTTAAACTGCGCATCAATACTTACGCGCCTTATGTTGGTGCGGGTATCAAAATTGAGCATATCAATCTCGATCAAGGTTTGTGCGTGGTCAGCATGGGGCTAAATGCCCTGAATAAGAATATCGTCGGCACCCAGTTCGGCGGCAGCTTATATTCGATGGTAGATCCCTTTTATATGCTGATGCTGATGCACCAGTTGGGCAGTAGTTATGTGGTGTGGGACAAAAGCTCACATATCGATTTTGTCGCACCAGGTAACAGTAAAGTAATTACCCGAATGAAAATTCCTAGCACCGAACTCATCACTATTCAAGAACTGGCCAAGGACGGTGATGCTGTATTTCGTGACTATCAGGCGGATATCTTTGATGATCAGCAGAAGTTGATCGCTACTGTCACCAAGACTATTTATATACGCTTGCGCAAACACAGCAAATCAAAGAATCAAAGCAGTCGTATGGATGTGCTCGATACTTAGGCAGCACTTAGGCAGTTCTTATTTGCTTATCAGCTAAATTGGTTGCTTAAAAGATTAGTTGACCGTTAAGCAACTACTGATAATTTTTGTGAACCTTACATACATTTGCAAACCCTACATACAAAAACCCCAATCCAGCATGTGCATAGATTGGGGTTTTGTCTTTTTTGGTATGGCCCGCTTATTTATATGATAAACCTATGAATAAGGGCTTGTATCTACTATTACCTTACTTTAGCCAACTGTAAATCATACAGCCAACTAAAGATGGCAAGCTTTTGCTTAAATACCTGGTGCAGTTTCAACTGCATCAGGAACGCGAGCGTCAGTTTTTGCTTTGACAACTTTAGGTGCACGCGGAGCAAGCTTTTCGCGGATACGGGCTGATTTACCAGAGCGCTCACGTAAGTAGTACAGTTTCGCACGGCGAACCGCACCACGGCGTTTCACTTCAATGCTGTCAATGATTGGTGAATGCAATTGGAATGCACGCTCAACACCAACACCGCTTGAGATTTTACGTACGGTAAACGCTGAGTTTAAACCACGGTTACGCTTAGCAATTACAATGCCTTCAAAAGCCTGTAGACGCTCACGCTCACCTTCACGTACTTTAACTTGAACCACAACGGTATCGCCGGGTGCAAAGCTTGGGCGCTCAATCAATTGAGCATTTTCGATGACCTGAACCAATGGATGCTTGTTGCTCATGAGAGTTATCTCCTCACATTAGATAATAGAGGCTTAACGCATATCACCTGTTTGTAATAATTAATCATAGCTATTATCAACATCTTGTATTAATAACAACTACAACGTAAATGGATTATAACCAACGGCCATTATGCTATGACTCGTTTTATTATTGCTCAAAATTTTATTGCTTAACTGTTTATGTTTTTGACCGCTATTAACGTGGCTTTTTATCTGCTTTTGCCAATGCTTTTAGCCATTTCGCTTGCTCTACTGTTGGGGTGAACGCTTGCCATAAGTCGGGACGACGCGCTTGCGTGCGACTGACTTGCTGACTAAAGCGCCACTTAGCGATATTGGCATGATGTCCTGAAAGTAATACTTCAGGAACCGCCATACCCGCAAACTCATGCGGCTTGGTATAGTGTGGACAATCAAGCAAGCCATCGACGAACGAGTCTTGCTCAGCTGATTGATCATCACCCATAATATCAGGCAGACGACGTATCACACTATCCATCATCACCATGGCTGGCAGCTCACCACCAGTCAATACGTAATCACCCAACGACACTTCCAAGTCGACATACTGCGCCAGTAAGCGCTCGTCAATACCTTCGTAACGACCACATAATATAATCATGCCATCATACTCAGTCATACTGACCACACTACTTTCGCTAAGCGTCTGTCCTTGTGGCGACATATAAATCACCGGACAATGCTCACTGTCGACACGGCAGCCATGTTGACCCGCTCGCAAGCGCGCATCCTCGATAGCTATTGATAATGGCTCAGCCATCATCACCATCCCAGGACCGCCACCATACGGGCGTTCATCAATACGGCGGTAGTTATCAGTGGTATAATCACGCGGGTTGATACATTCAATCGTCACTTGCTCCTGTGTGACTGCCCGACCCGTGATACCAAACTCACGAATCGAAGCAAACATCTCAGGAAAAATACTAATGACGGCAAAATACATCTGATGTCTACTTGCACAATGGCTAATAAAAGCTAAATGAATCGGTGTAACTATTAACGATGCTCAGCGATAAAGCCGAAACTTATATCAGCAAAGCTTGTCTTAATAAGACCTTATTAACCATTACTGATTAATTATTGCTTATTATTAATAATCACTTGGCCATGCCACAAGCACCGTTTTCGCAGTCATATCGACCTGCATCACGGTTTGCTTATGCCATGGAATCAGGCGTTCTTCTTTATCTAAACTGTCTGAATTAGGCGCCACGCGCATGATGTCATGGGCACCGGTTTCAAACATTTCAGCGATATTGCCTAGATACTCATCTTGCTCGTTCATCACGCGCAAGCTGACCAAATCCGACCAATAATATTCATCTTCCGCTGTTTCTGGCAAGACGTCTTGCTCGACCCAAAGGGTTACCCCATTCATAGTCTCCGCAACATTGCGATCAGGAACCTGCTCAAATTGAGCCACGATTCCTGTGCCTTGTTCACGCCAAGCTTTCACAGTCAGAGGTTTCATGCCAGTAGCGGTTTTCATCCACCACGGCTGCATGGCGAATATGGCCGTACGATCATCCGTATCGCTAAATACCCAAAGCCAACCTTTGATGCCATAAGGCTTCTTAAGCTGACCGATTTTCATAAGAGCACTAGCGTTTGGAATAGATGACATAACGGCTAACCTAACAATGATTAAAACATTTCAATCAAAAGCGATAAACGCAATCAAAAGCGATAAACAGTTAATCGCGCACCCTGGTCAGACCAGTTACGCTATATCTTCTAAAGTCTACTGAGCTATGCCCATAATCACACTATCAGCATTTCAGTAACAGCAAGAAAAACTTAAGCAGTTGCTTCAGTTTGAGCTGTAGACTTGTTGTAAGCTTTTGCTAATGAAGCAACGCGATCAGAAGGTTGTGCACCTTTGGCGATCCACGCATTGTACGCTTCCATGTTCAGACGTACTGCTTCTTCAGACTCTTTAGCGAGTGGGTTAAAAAAGCCGATGTTTTCAATGTAGCGACCGTCACGCGCGCGGCGTTGATCAGCAACAACTACTTGATAAAATGGGCGTTTCTTGGCACCGCCCCGTGCTAAACGAATAACAACCATGTGAATTCTCTCTTTCGCAGGTATACCAAAAAGGGCATAATTATAGCACAGTCTTATTTTATTGAAAACATAAACTATGCTTATTTAATTATTTATTAACAATAGCTTAAATATGCTTGTATGTAAATTGAAATTAATAATTGCCCATGATTATAAAGTCTTAATACCCTGCTTCTGACCGTATCAAATCGCTAAAATATTAAAACTAAAATATTAAAACTAGCTTTTATAGATCGTACTTAGTGAGGTTGTGATTTTGGACGACTTAGCCAAATCAAAGTGTTCAAATTGTGCATAGTAAATCCATGTAACTTGATTACTTGATTGTGCTGCTCTATTTCTACTCATAACAGCCCAATAAAAACAGTATACAATAGACCGTAACGCCAGCAATGTGCTTGCTTACTTGATAATCTAAACGAGCTACAGTTTTTGTGACGTGGCACTATTTTATCACCCTATTATTTATCTATACCTTGGATGCATATGACCACCCCAAACCCTAAAATACCTCGTAAAGGTTGGTTGCCACGCTCTTATTCCAACAGTTGGCTGACTACCTTAATGGTGGCTTTTATTGTCATTATCAGTGTCGGCTTATCGATTGTGTTCTTTTGGCGCAGTCTTTATTTGCCAGAGCTCAAAAATCATGCGCGCTATCTGACCAGCGAGCTACGTTTGATGAATAGCGTCAATAAAGACTGGCAGGATAGCCCCGAGGTGCGGCAATGGATATATCAGCATTCGCACGTGGTGGTGGTTGATAACCCCAGTGACTTCCCGCAAGTAGCAGATAAAGCCTTTGCGGGTGTTTTTACCGATGTATTACAACGCGAAATAGGGGCACAGTTAGGTCGACCAGTGGAAGTGTATTTCAAGTTCAAACCAACCCCGCAGCTGTGGGTACAAGACAGTCGTGACACCAGTTTTTGGATTCGCGAACCCGTGGTTTATTATTCGCAATATAGTCCAGGATTGTTAGTACTATTCCTCATTGGATTACCTATATTATCGCTGCTAACCATTATTTTGTTAGCACGGCAATTAAACCGTCCTTTAAGGTATTTACAGCGTGCGGCCACCAACTATATTCGACTGGGTCACGCAACATCCTTACCAACGCAAAAAGGGCCTACAGAGATACGTCAGGTAAATATGGCATTCAACCGCTTATTTACCACGCTCAATCAAGCGCAAAAAGAACGTACCATCATGCTTGCTGGTATCTCACATGACCTGCGTACACCGTTGACTCGTATGCGCTTGACCGCTGAAATGCTACCGGACGATTTTTTTCGTGAAGGGTTGATTTATGACATTGAGGATATGGATGCCATTTTGGAGCAGTTTATCTCATTTATGAAAGACGGCTCGGATGAGCCAGTGCGCTTGACCAATTTGGACACGATATTTAATGAAATTATGGTGCAATTCGCGCCCATGGAATTTATTTATCAATCGGATTGTCACAAGGTTGTGCCAGTGCGTCCATTATCCATTAAGCGCTTGGTCATTAATCTGGTCAACAATGCCAATCGTTATGGCAAGCCGCCTATTTATTTATCAGCAACGGTCGTGCCGACTTTCATAGAAACAGCTGACGTAGAAGACAGCGACGTGGTGTCTGAAAATGAAGTTAATAAGCAAGCCCAAGAGCAGCTGATGATATGTGTACGGGACTGCGGTGATGGAGTAGAAGAAGATCAATTAGAGCGCATCATGCAGCCCTTTGAACGTGGTGAAACAGCGCGAACCACGCAAGGTAGTGGTCTAGGTCTGGCTATTGTTGATCGTATCGCCCACTTGCATCATGGTACGGTTGAGGCCATCAATCATCCTGATGGCGGCCTACAAGTCTGTGTGCGTATTCCCCTATTATCCAAGGTGGCAGGAGAGCAAACACTAACAGAAAATATAGAAGCAGCTCATTCAGACAAAGCAAAAATGGCAGATCATATACCTAATAAAGAAGCTGAAAAAAGACGATGGCAAAATCGTCTTTAAAGTCGCTGTAACTATTTAACTGTCTCAGTATTTAAGCAATGACAATTATTCACGCGCACCGATAACGGGGGGAATGTACGCAGCGCTATTAGTAAACGCTAATGGCTGAGTAATGTCATCCTGCGCGGCTTTTAGCGTTTGAGTCATGGTTGGCTGCTGCAAGAATAAATAATAACCCAGCGTCAACGCATTCAGTACTACCAAACCACCAAATAAATATGGCATCCTCTGCCCTCCTCTAGTTTCCAACTTATAAGACTGAATATTAAAAATTGGCTGTTCAAACCAATGTTTCTCAACTTAATCCGTTATATATTGAGCGCTTAATCTGTTTTGTACTGGCGAAAGTATTTTTCATGCTGCGGACATGAAATAGTATTTTACCTTATTCAGTGCCAAAATCACGATCGCTCTTTTCTTGGGTTAACTGGTCAGCGGCAAGCACTTGAGTCAAGGGTTTGATAGGCCATGTCATGACAAATCTGGCACCACCAAGCTCACGGCTTTCATCGACCTTCATACTACCATTAAACCAAAAAGCAATACGCGACACAATCGACAGCCCTAAGCCATAGCCACCAGATGCCCGTGTACGGCTATCATCCAAGCGTGAGAATGGGATAAAAACTTTTTCGCGATCGGCTTCTGGAATACCGTGGCCATCATCCTCTACACTGACGAAAGCGTTGCCTTTTCTGATGCCCGCACTGATGATAATCGTGGTTTCTGCATAGCGTAAAGCATTACCCGCAAGGTTTTGAATGACACGGTGTAGATAACGTCTATCGGCAACCGCCGTTACTTTAGCGTTGGGCAAGTTGGTCACTATCTTGATAGGTTTGCCCAAGGCATTGGTTTCACGCTCAATCTGTTCGAGCAACTCTTTGAGATTTACGGGTTCTAGATCGAGTTTTGGTGACCCTTCTTCTAGCTTAGCGTAAGTCAAAATCTCGTCAATGAGACCGTTAAGCGACTCAATATCCTCATCGATATAATCACGCTGCATAAACCGCGAGTCTTCATCATCGGTATCAGCCAACATATCGACGGCAAAGCGTATACGTGCCACTGGCGTGCGCAGCTCATGCGATACTGCGCGCGTCAGCTCGCGCTGCGACTCAATCAAACGCTTAATATGCGCGGTCATCGCATTAAAAGTCGCTGACAAACGAGCAATTTCATCTTGTCCAATGACCTGTACTTGAATATCAAGGTTACCTTGACTCACCTCATTGACACCGACTTGAATCAACTGCAGTTTACGCTCAAGTGGGAAAATAAGTGCATAGACGCCCAAGCTGATCAAAAACATACTGATCAAAATCATACTGATAATCAAATTGAGCGGGAACCAATTAAATAAGGGCACCGGTCCAATCAAAATCGCCATGTCGTTGATTTCAGAGGGCACAATGACTTTGATAGATGAGTTACTCTTACTACTATTAGTATCTTGCAATAAGATAACCACTTCATCACGGCGCAAACGCGCCATTTGATCCGTGTCCAACTCTAGCGTATTGACTGCTTTGAACGCTAAAGGAAAAGAAAACTTCTCTTCCAGCTCAGCCAAGCGAGCACGTTTATCCGACAGCGTCATATGATAGGACAAATCATCCAATAGGAATACAGCAATGGCGCGCACTTGCTGCTCAGTGACTTGCGTGACTCTAGCGGTCAACACGCTTTTGTTATCAGGTAGACGATAGTAAACATCTGCGTAGACAGGTTGAGTCATATAACGCACGACGGTATTGCCATTGTCAAAACGACGCAACTCACTGGCGTTAAAATCAATTTTTTCGATGGGCACAATACTAAAAGTCGAGCCAAATAAGCTACTAGCATCAGACAGCCAATAGTCACGCTGCATCTCATTATCTTGATGCGCAACCCCTTCACTGACCAGATGAAAAGCACCCTTTGCCATGTTTTCACGGTAGGATTGTACGCGCTCTTTATTAATGGTATCCATCAATAATTGAGCGAATAGTGCCACACACAAACAAACGATAAGTAGTCCAGCATAAATACGGACAAAAATACTATGTTTTAAAGAAGAGACTAATGACATACGTGCCGTGACCAACCTAATGAAGAAAAAATATTAATGAATGCTGAATATTTGCTGCACTATTTAGCTTATGCTTACTTAATTCACAGCGATAATTATCGCTCAATTAAACCACATAACACAGCATTTAAGTTCAAAAATTAAAATTTAGCCACAAAAAAACCAGCATGGTTGCTGGTTTCTTTGGTCACGCTAATGAGCAATAAGCCATTGCCGAAGCAAAATTGACTTAGTTGCCTTCTTTAACGAACAAATACCCTTTACTGCGAACGGTTTTGATACGTTTTGGATTTTCTGGATCATCACCGATTTTTGGACGAATACGCGAGATACGCACATCGATAGAACGGTCTTGACCGTCATATTCGATACCGCGTAGACGCTCAAAGATATCTTCGCGCGACAATATACGGCCAGCATTAGAAGCCAACAACCACAACAAATCATATTCAGCACTGGTGAAATCAACCAACTCATCACCTAGATTGACTGAACGACCACCATTGTCGATGACCAATTCACCAAACTCTAGGCGCTGTGGTACATCTTCTGATGGGGCATTTTCCGAGCGACGCAACAAAGCGCGGATACGAGCAAGCAATACGCGCGGCTGAGCAGGTTTGGCGACATAATCATCGGCACCCATCTCAAGACCCAGTACCTGATCCATATCTTCAGTACGAGCAGTCAGCATCAAGATAGGGTTCTGGTAGTGCGGGCGTACCTCACGGCAAACTGTCAGTCCATCGCTACCAGGAAGCATGACATCAAGCACGACCAAATCTGGTTGTTCGTTGACAATGCGGCGAATGGCGCGATTGCCATCAGTCTCAATTGCCACTTCTAAACCGTTTTTAACCAAGTAATCTTGGGTTAACATGGCCAGACGCTCATCATCCTCAACAATCAAAATTCGGGGGGTGTTGTCTTCTTCAGTCGTTGTCATTGTTATATCCTCTAATACATCTAATTTAAAAGCAGTAAAAGTAAGAGCGGTAAATTAATAGCGCCACTGAGTGGCACCATTGATGTTGGTATAGCTGTTACAAACTTGGTAGGACAGTATACTATTAAACAGTCTGAGCTATGCTGAAGAAACCGTAGAGATAAACTTGGTAAACTAAGCGTATTAATCGGAGTTTATCATGACCAAGAAAGTAAGAACCTACAGTGACGAATTTAAAGCAGAAGCTGTCAAGAAGATATCAGACAATAATGGCAATATCTCGGCTACCGCAAAGCAGCTTGGCATTGCCATGCAAACGCTATCAAATTGGCATAACAAAGCCAATCAAGGCAAGCTTATCGGCACAGAACAATATGATCCTGATCTTATGACAGCGCTTCAAGAAATAAAGCAGCTCAAGCGACAACTTAAAGTTGCCGAGGAGGAGCGAGAGATATTAAAAAAGGCCACGGCGTACTTCGCGAAAAACAGTTAGTAAAGTACGCCTTTATTAAGGATAACCAGCAGATATTTAGTATCACAGCTATGTGCCGTGTACTAAAGGTTAAGCATTCTAGCTACTACGACTGGCTGAGTCGTGATATCAGCGATCAACAGATACATCGCAACCAGTCTGAGCTGCTGGTTAAAGCCGCGCACAGTGAAACAAAGGAGCGCTATGGATATGAGCGTCTGCATGCGCATCTAAGTGAGCGAGGCCATGACATTAGCCTATACATGGTGAGACGCATCAAAGAAGAGCACGGCATCAAATGCCGACGTCATAAGCGCTTTAAAGTGACCACCGACTCTAATCACAACAAGCTGGTTTATCCAAACGTGCTCGATCAGCAGTTTGATGCCAAGCGTCCTAATGAGTCTTGGGTCAGTGACATTACTTATATCTGGACAAATGAGGGCTGGCTGTACTTAGCAGGGGTCAAAGATCTATACACCAAAGAGCTGGTTGGCTACGCCATTAATAAACGCATGACTGCTGATTTAGTCTGTCGTGCACTAAATATGGCAATCAAGAACAGACGACCAGGCAAAGGGCTGATTGTGCATTCTGACAGAGGCAGTCAGTACTGTAGCCACGCTTATCACAAAATCATCAAGCAGCATCAGTTTACAGGCTCAATGAGTGCTAAAGGCAACTGCTTTGACAACGCACCCATAGAAAGCTTCTGGGGCATATTAAAGAACGAGCTGGTGTATCACCAAGACTATAAAACTAGATTTGCCGCCATTACCGATATCATTGGATATATTGAACTATATTACAACCAAACGAGAACTCAAAAGAGCTTGGGCTATAAATCGCCAAGACAGGTGTGGTTTGATTATTATCGTCAAGCTGCGTAATTAAATCTCCCAAGTTTAACTGTACGGATTTGACGGCAGGGGTCA
>NZ_AYYA01000038.1:0-19437 GCF_000511065.1 Psychrobacter sp. TB67 | reverse complement strand
TTTGAGCTTGAATCTTTGCAGGAATGGTTTTATCAATGTGCTTTTTATGCCATGATCGTAGGGTCTCAGGCGTGCAACCTATCTTTGGCGCTATGGCTTTGATGGCTGACCAGGTGGATGGGTAATCGTCTTTAGCTTCAATTAGCATACGGACGGCGCGCTCTTTCATTTCAGGAGTGTAGGTTTGTCTTTTCATTGTCGTATTCTCTCAGAATGTTAAGTCTCCGACAATACCGGGGCGGTTCAATGTGTGTGCTAAGTTATTCTCCAATAATAATCTTATCAGGAATCCACACTGTCATTATTAATGAGGATTTGATGAATTTCTACGAGCGAAATCATAATTTGTTAGATGTCAAAAACTCAACTATTGAGGGGCTATAAATCTTACTTCATGGTATATATGCGCTTATATTTTGTGCATTTGAGACATTAAAAAAGGCTACTAACACTATGCTATATATAGCGTTAGTAGCCTTCGTTTAAATTGATATTTTACTCAGGTGAGGTTGTTAATATTAGGGTTTGATATGGGGGTTTGATATGGGGGTATGAACAAAATGCCACTTTTATCTTTTTTAGTATTGACTGCTTTGGGTTCTAGTGTTTGGACAACTGTACTGACGCTTGCAGGTTACCACTTCGGCAAAAACTACGAGGTTATAGAGACTGCGTTAGCACCCTATTCAAAGATTTTTTTATCGATTGCTATAGTAATTATAATTAGTTGGTTTATTAGGCGTCGACTAACCAGCTAAAGTAGAGGCAATATGCATCCTTAAGCTTATTATCTAACTATTTATTTTTAAGAATATATTATCTTCTTAAAGCATTACTCAACCCAAATATCTTAACGTCTTCTTAACAGGCCTCTTGTTATCGTAAGGAATCAAACTCCTTACCATCCTGTTGAGAAGCCTAGTTATGTCAACCCCTCAAGCACTTAGCACTGAAATCACCAAAGCTCCTACCAAAAAAAGCTATCTAAACAGCATTTTTAATCATGAAATTAATCTTAACTATCTGATTATTATCGTTGCGCTCTATTTAGTCACTACTGCAAATTTTGGTTTTTTCGCGCAAGTGCTTAGCATTTACCCTTTTGGTAATAACGTTGGCTTCATAGTTTCTATCACAGGCTTATTGTTCGGCTTAATGTGGCTACTCATCCAATTATTTTGCTATCGTCCTATTGCTAAACCAGTGCTCATCGCTATGGTAATGATAGCGGCCGTATGTGGCTATTTTACTGACGCTTATGGCACTATTTTCGATACTAATATGCTGATCAATAGTATACAAACCGATCAACGTGAAGCGATGGGGTTGATGTCGCTAAGTTTTTTTACAAGAGTCTTTATACTAGGCATTATACCCGCAGTTATTATTGCTAAAATCCGCATAAAAAGAGTACCTATACGTCGAGCGCTATGGCAAAAAGCGTTAACCTTAACCTCATCTATCGCCTTAATAGCTGTCTGCCTACTGTCTTTTGGCGATCAATACGCCACCTTTTTCCGTCAGCATAAGATAGTCCGCAGTTACGCAAACCCTATTACTCCTATCTACTCGGTTATCAAATTAGGTACCGATTATGTTGAGAAACTTCGTCGTCCTGATACATTGACCCTGCATGCGACAGATGCCAAACGTATAACTCCTACTGCTGGAACTAACGCAGCAAAGCCTAAACTCATGGTATTTGTCGTTGGTGAAACAGTACGTGCTGATCATATCGGTCTTAATGGCTATGAGCGCGACACTATGCCTCTGCTGACTAGCCAACCAGATGTCTATAGCTTTAAAAATGCCACCTCATGTGGCACCTCTACTGCTTACTCCGTTCCCTGTATGTTTAGCTACTCTAATCGAGAGAGTTATGACAATAATATGGCAGACTATAATGAGAACGTATTAGACACACTAAATAAGCAAGGCGTCAATGTTATTTGGCGCGACAATAATTCGAGCTCTAAAGGGGTCGCGGATCGAGTAACTTTTGAAGATTATAAGACGGCTGATGTCAATCCAAATTGTGATGAGGAGTGTCGTGATATCGGTATGCTTGACGGTTTTGATACTTTAGTTAAGTCAGATACAGGAGTAACAGCAGACGGCTCTGCTAAAGACACCCTTATTTTATTGCATCAAATGGGTAATCATGGTCCTGCTTACTACAAACGTTATCCTAAGGAGTTTGAAGAGTACAAACCAGTATGCATGACGAACGAGCTTGCTAAATGCGATGATCAATCCGTCATCAATGCTTATGACAATGCTATTCGTTATACAGATTATTTCTTAAATAACGTGATTAATACGCTCAAAAAGTATGAGCAGGACTATGATGTGGTAATGGTATATATTAGCGATCATGGCGAAAGTTTAGGCGAGAATAATATTTACTTGCATGGCATGCCCTACGCTATCGCACCTGATGCGCAAAAGCAGGTGCCTGTCATCATTTGGTCGCCTACTAGCAATAATATTGATAAAAGTAGTCTCATTAGTACGATTGATCAGCCCGTGTCACATGACTTTATTACGCCAACTTTACTTAACTTTTTTGGTATTACTACCGATGAGGTAGCAGCAGCGCCAACCTTCTTTAAATCTACCCATTAAGACCTTTATCATAAGCCCTGCTAGCATTTATGCACGAGACCACTATGTACAAGATACTCATCATCGAAGACAATCCCGATATCGTCGCCAATATTTATGCCTTTTTTGAACCAAAAGGTTTTGAGCTGGACAACGCTCATAATGGCATTAGCGGCTTAACACTCGCTGCAAATAATCGCTATGACGTTATTTTATTAGATGTCATGCTGCCGGGTATGGACGGCACCAAGCTATGTAAAAAACTGAGAGAAGAGCTACATAATAAAACCCCTGTATTGATGCTGACGGCTCGTGATACGATTTTGGATAAAGTCGCAGGCTTCGATAGTGGCGCTGATGATTATCTGGTCAAACCCTTCTCACTCATTGAATTAGAATCACGGATTAAAGCGCTTATCCGTCGACACCAAGATGAGCATTTTGAGCACAGCTTAGCTGTCGGACCATTATCCTTAAATGCTAATGAGCACACGATTAGACGAGAAGGTACATCACTAAAACTGACACCAACAGGGTTTAAAATTTTAGAAACATTAATGAATGCGTCGCCACGAGTCGTCAGTAAAAGTGAGCTTGAGGAAAAGGTATGGGGTGAGGATATTCCAAGTAGCGATGCGCTACGGACTCATATGCATAGTGTGCGCGTACAAGTCGACAAGCCATTTGCCAGACCTATGATAATGACGATGCCTGGAGTGGGTTATCAAATTGTTGATCCCGATAAAGTGTAGAATATCTTAGTACGATTTACAGACTCAATCTGATTAAGAGTCGTCCTAGTTATACCTCCTATCCTCTTTCTACTACCTTATACTATGAAGTAAATGCCATGTTCAGCCTCGACTCTATCGCTAATAAATTTCGACTGTCATATTTTTTATTTGCCATATTACTTTGCGCTGCTTTCGTCAGTATTTTTATGTACGCTGAGACAAGGATGGAGCAAGAGTTGGTCAAAGCTCGCTTACTGCAACAGCTAGAGCTTAGTCAAGAAAAGGATGGCGATCAGCCTGTCTACACTGCAGATCCGGGCATAAAAATTTATCGCTATAATCATGCACCTGATAATTTAAAAGCTTTGGCAACCGAGACAGTGCAAGAGATGCCCGTAACCGTGCCCACCAAAGATGGCAATGTTAGAACTAATCTACATTTCTTCATCTATCAGCAAAATAAACAACGCTATGTTTTAACCTATTTAGAAGACACTGAGATGGTAATGGGGAACTACCCTGTCCTTGCCATTTTTGAACACCTAGAAGACATCTTTGCCAATGCCTTAAGAGTTGCCGTTATTTTAAGCTTACTAATTGCCGCAATATTTTCTCAGCTATCCTCTAGGCAAATTACTAAACCTTTATTAGACTTAAAAAAAGCAGTAGAAACCGATCATCAAAACTTAACCGAATTGACCCATTTGCCCTCCGAGGTTGGCGTATTAGCACGCGCTATTGATGAGAAGAATCATAAGTTTGAGCAGTATCTCAAACGTGAGCAGCTATTTACTGGAGATGTTAGCCACGAGCTGCGCACGCCTTTGACGATTATTATGGGTGCATCAGAAGTACTGGCTTCTCAATTAGAAGGCGATAGCCGTTTGAGCGAGTTTACTAATCGTATTAGTACTACAGCTAAAGAGACCTCTGAGATTATCAGCGCGTTATTACTACTCTCGCGTGCTCCTGAAAAACTGGACGCTCCGCAAACCTCTATCAATAGCATTGCTAACAATGAAGTGGAACGCTTAAAGTATTTGCTACGGTATAAGACTGTGACTTATGCAGTAGTCGCTGAACAAGAGTATTTTGCCTACGTACGACCTGAATTACTAAAAATGGCACTAGGCAACTTAATAAAGAATGCCTTTCAATACACGGATGAGGGTGAGGTAGTTATTATTATTGACGATAAAAAAATCACCGTTACCGATACTGGCTTGGGTATTCCTGAAGCGATGATGCCTCTACTCTATGAAAGGTTTGAGCGTTTAGAGCAAAAGAAAAATGATGGGCAATTAACTGATAAGTTCTCGTCAAAAGATTATACGAGCTATAAGGTTGATGGCACAGGGTTAGGTCTAAGTATTGTTCAGCGCATCATGACGCATATGGGCTGGCAACTTACCCATCAAGCTAATGCTGCAGGCGGTAGTACGTTTAGTATTTATTATAAATAAATTCTACTAATAAACAATCTTTAAAAGCCTAAGACATTACAAGTTAGCAGTACAGTTTAAAACCATTTCTTACTTTTAAAATACACAACGATGGCCACAGTCAATGTTACCATCACACCCCACAAGGCAAAGTAACCCTCATTCCATTTTAACTCAGGCATATAGTCAAAATTCATACCGTAAACGCCTACCAAAAATGTTAATGGTATAAATACCACTGACACTAAGGTCAAGGTACGTATGATTTCATTCAAACGATGGCCCTGAATTGAGAATATCAGATTGGTTTTACTATCAAGCTCAAACAACTCAAAATCAATTTCATCAATCAAATTGTTGGCTTGCTCTTTAAGTTCGGTGAAATACTTACTATCCATAGGAATAATATTAATCGTTTCCAGCTTTACAATGGTATTGCGAAGGCTCAGCGTCGCTTTCTTAAAGTTCAACATGCGACGTTTTTGCTCCTCAACCTTTTTAGTAAAATAAGGCGTTGGATTAATATTGGTCACCTTTATCGAGTCACCGTCAGCATTCAGTAATTTCTCAAACGTCTCTTCATAGTTTGCTATCAATGACTCAATCAACAGAAAAAGCAAATAATCTACTTTTTTGCTTCGAACTTGTCCTTTGCCTTCGCTTAAGCGATCACGAATCCACTGAAAATGATTATTATGATTCTCTTGCAAACTCCATAACATATTTGACGATACAACGAAAATCAATTGTTTATTATCTAGATTTTTGTCATCAGTTTTTAATACTTTTAGAGCGATAAACAGGACATTATCGAGTTCGATAACCTTATTGGCATGCTCATCATCTTGCAATAATTTAATTAAAAAATCATCAAACTGGTTCTGGATGACAACTTGCTCCATCTCATCTAACTCTCTCAATCCATAAGTATTGAGCCAAAAAACTTCGTCGCCGTGAGGCTCAAAGTTCAAAATTAAGATATCTTCGCAAGGTACTTTTGATACTGTTGAAGGTGAATAAGCGATAAGCGTCGTATTTCGTAAGAATTCGTCTGACATCCTTTTTCCTCCTATAGAAACTCCTTTAATCAAAACTTAGCAAGCCTAGTATCTAAGCCAGACATTAGATCTGTTAAACATTTAGTAGTCTTTTAAATAATGATTTAACTCAGAAAATTAAGCAATATTTATTATATCTACTCGCTAATCAAACTCTTATTTTCCGCTAAGTTTCCCCTATGTCGTCTCTCGTATTATAGATTCATACCCACGAGGTAGCTGGCAAAACCACTAATGGTGTGTCAGAAATTGATTAATACAAAGGATGACTCTCATGAAAAACTTATCAACGCTAACCAAATCAGCAATCATCGCCCTTACTATTGCAGGCGTAGGTGCAACCGCTATCGCCGCCCCTGCTGCTAATACCAAAGCCGTAACTGGATCAAGTGAAGCTGTCAGCGCTATGCAAAGTAAGATCAGCTTAACGCAAGCAATCGATATAGCTAAACAGAATGCTAAAGGTGATCTAATCAGCGCAGAATTCGATTATGACGACGATGATGATAATGGCAACGGTGCTGTAACGGGCGAGTATGAAGTTGAGTTTGTATCAAACGGTACGGCTTACGAGGTCAAGATCGACGCCAATACTGGCAAAGTCATCGAGACTGAAAAAGAGAAGTTAGATAAAGAAGACATGGCTGAATATAGAGCGCTGATGCAAGCCAAAGTTACGCTAACTAGTGCTATGCAAAAAGCCACTCAAAGCGTAAATGGTAAAGTCATCGGTGTTGAGTTCGAGCTTGAAAAAGGTCAAGCCTTATATGACATCGAAGTTGTCAAAGACAATCAGATATATGATGTGAGCATAGATGCCAATACTGGCAAGGTTCTAAGCAGCCAAGTTGATATGGAGGATGATGGCTAAAAAGTAAGCAAAGCTAAATACTAACTCTTCATTAATAGGATGCAGTAGCCAATACCTTGATAAACAAGGTGTCGGCTATGAGCCCATCCCGAATTCTGTGTAACTGCCATTTAGATTAAATGCCTGCTGATGCGATCATCAAACATAATCATAAAGCGATTAAGGGCAGACGTCCAGTTACGAATAGGCATCGACCACTTTTTGGATGCCTGCTGGGTTGCTAGATAGACTACCTTGAAAGCTGCGTGATCAGATGGGAACACCTTACGCTTATTCACCGCTGTCCGAATCACACTGTTCAGTGACTCAATAGCATTGGTAGTGTATATGACTTTTCTAATGTCTTTAGGGTAGCCAAAGAACACCGTTAAGCCCTCCCAATTATTGCGCCAAGACTTGATGACATGCGGATATTTCTCACCCCAAGTCTCATCAAAGTGCTCAAGGTTGGCCTCTGCTATCTCAAGCGTATCAGCGCCGTAGATGGCCTTTAAATCAGCCGCTACGGCCTTCTTATCTGTCCACGGCACAAACTTCATGGAGTAACGCAGCATATGCACGATACACAGCTGAACCTGAGCATTGGGATAAACCGTGTTAATGGCATCAGGGAAGCCCTTTAAACCATCGACACAAGCGATTAAGATGTCTTGTACCCCGCGGTTTTGTAGCTCAGTGAGAACACCAAGCCAGAACTTAGCGCCTTCATTCTCTGATAACCACATGCCAAGCAGCTCTTTTCTACCATCAAGTCCCACGCCTAGTGCCAGGTATATAGCCTTGTTGATGATCTGCTTGTCTTGACGTACTTTAACGACAATGCAGTCTAAGTAGACGATAGGATAGATACTGCTCAGTGGCCTGTTCTGCCAAGCGGTGATGTCCTCTAATATGTTGTCGGTGACTCTTGAGACAAGAGAGCTTGAGATGTCGACATCGTAGAGCTCTTTAATGCTCTCTACAATTTCGGTGGTGGTTTGACCCTTGGCGTAAAGGAATATGATCTTGTCATCAAGACCACTAATACGGGTTTGATGCTTACTGACGAGTACAGGATCAAAGCTGCTATCACGGTCTCTTGGGGTAGAGATCTCAAGATCGCCTGTGTCGCTACGGACGGTTTTTTTAGTGTGTCCATTGCGCTTATTAGGCTTATCTGCTTTCTCATGCTTGGGGTAGCCGAGATGGTCTTCCATCTCAGCTTCAAGGGCAGTATCGATAAACGACTGCATGAGCTGCTTTTGAAAGTCTTTGATGTCATCGAAGCTGTTCATGCTACCAGCCATTTGCTCGGCCAGTTTTTTAATGTCAGATTGAGTAGTCATTGCTTATTCTCCGGTTAGTGGATTATAAGCAGTTACACAAAGTTTGGGAAAGGCTCTCGGCTATTGCTTTTTTGTATATATTGAATTTTGATATTAATATTGCCCTTTCCAAATAATTTTATAAATATTTTTTATCTTAACGCTTCCTTAACAGCTCCAAGCACATACTGATACCCAAGTGCTAACCAGTGCCCTCCTACACTGGGATCATTACAACAATAAATATATCGGTGATTGCACTTTTTCTTATTTTCACTGTAACTTCAATAGTCAGTAGTAGCCAATACCTTAATCAAACTCGGTATTCGCTACTGCTTTTTATTATATGAAATTCATCTTAACGCGATCTTAACATGCACTGTAATATCATTAAGACCTGCCAGCTATTCTAATCTTAATAAATACTAAGCTATCGATATGAATAATTCCAAGACTACTGCTCTGAGCCACGAACATACAAATCTTGATTATAAAAATCAGCCTGTATCTGATGATACTTTTGTAGCGGATAGTTTTGCAAATGAGGTTAAAGGTAAAAAAGGGTTAGCCCGTATTGTAAAAGCTACGGGGTATTCTATAGATGGTTTTAAAGCGGCTTATAAGTTTGAAGCGGCCTTTAGGCAAGTTATCTGGCTCAATCTCTTATTGTTCACGGTCATTATATTTATGCCTTTTAACGTCAGCGCCAAAATGGTGCTTGTGATTGCTTCATTCTTATCCCTCATTGTGGAGCTTATTAATACGGGTATTGAAGCGAGCGTCGATCATACTTCAACGGATCATCATCCCCTCGCTAAAATAGCCAAGGACGTGGGTTCTGCCGCGCAATTTTTGGCATTATTACTATTGTTCGTTTTGTGGTGCATGGCGTTATCTAATCTTTTATTTTAAAAAGTGCTTAAATTTTTAGCAATTTAATACATTGAGTAAGGTATTTTCATGATTTTAGAAGATAACCCAACTAACTGGATATGGCTTAAGCTTTTTTGCTTAACAATTATTGCCGCTCTAACCTTTGAGCATAGCCAATTTGATGTTCGTATTAGTGAGTTTTTCTATAATAATGGTCAGTGGCTGATAGAAAAAGGCGAACAGCCTTACGCTTTTATTTTTTATGATGGTCCTAAAGCATTATTAATCTTGTTGGCTCTCTATTTAATATCCGTATTGGTTATCAAATACAGACAATCTTCAAATATCGCCTCTATCATCGATAACAATAAAACAAGTAAATTTATTGTGCCCTTCTCAATTCGTGAAATAAGTTACTTACTTATTGTTCTTATTGTGGTGCCTTCTACTATCGCGCTATTAAAAAGCGTTACTCATGTGAGCTGTCCTAATCATCTAACGCTTTTTGGCGGGGATCTACCTTATCTTAATCTATGGCAAAATATGCTTGCTAAAACCGATACAAAATGTTTTCCAGCAGCTCATGCCAGCGCAGGATTTTCTTTGTATGGCTTAGCATTTTTACCTACTCTTTATAAGTATCGCTATCGAATATTTGAAATCGTAACCGTATTAGGCTGGACAATGGGCCTATATAAAATGATGTTTGGTGATCATTTTTTTAGTCATACCTTAGTATCGATGTTGGTGTCTTTGACTATAGCTTGTGCGCTGGCCAGCGTGTTTTTTAAGAGAACAGAGCATAATTATGCTTCAAATAACCATCTTCACACCAATCGCTATCAGCACTAAACCGCCCAAAGCTTCTGCCCAACTGCCGAGCCATGTTCCTGACTGGCGTCCTATATAAGCCCCTAAAACACTTAAAATAGCGGTCGTCAATGCGATGATTAAACAGGCAGCATAAGCATTAACTACCAACAGGTTTAACGTAAAGCCCGCTGCCATCGCATCGAGACTAGTCGCTATAGCCAATGACAGCAAGGTTTTATGACTTACATTGATCCGAGTATCGTCACTAACCGAACACGACTCATAAAGCATCTTAATCCCAAGAGCCACTAGTATGATAAAAGCAATCCAAGCAGCCCATTCCGCAAACCAACCGAGCATAGTAGAGCCAAGCGCATAACCAATTAGCGGCATCACCCCCTGAGCAACACCGAAGTATAATCCAATGAGTAACGCCATTTTTATAAACTGCGACTTACCATCGCTTCTATGTGTCGAGCCAAGACCGATTGCAGCCGCAAACGCATCCGCAGCGAGTGCTAACGCCAATAATAGTATCTCAAACATAATAAAATATTACTCTGTATAAGGATTATCGAAAGAGCAACAGCATTATAGCCCAAAAATATGAGTAGCTAACTGAACGCTTATTCTACGCTAAGCTTCTTCTATGTCTTGTTTTGTATGATGGACTCATATCGACACTTCTGACAACTTTGATAATGAGTCGTCAGACATGAACCTTAAATACGGAGTAAACACGATGAAAAAACTATCAACCCTAAGCAAATCCCTACTTATTGCTCTTAGCGTTCTAGGTATTGGTACTCTCGCTGTTGCCTCAGGTCAAATACCTGCTATTTCAGGCGCAAAGACGAGTGACGCAGTCGCGATAGCACAGAGTAAAATCAGTCTAGAGCAAGCCGTCGCTATTGCACAAAAAACAGTCAAAGGAGACTTAATTAGCGCTGAGTTTGACCAAAACGATTATATGGCAAGTGGCGAGTATGAAATCAAGCTTATCAATGATGGAGTGGAGCATGAAGTAAAAATTGACGCCAGTAGCGGCAAAGTTCTAAAATCTAAGCAGGAAAAAATAGATCAAGACGACTTAGCAGAATATAACGCTATGAGGCAAGCCCAAATAACCCTAACCCAAGCCATGCAAAAAGCAACGCAAAGTGTTGGTGGCAAAATTACTGAAGCAGAGTTTGATTTTGATAACGGTATACCCGCTTATGAGATTGAAATAGCTAAAGGGATGGACATAAATAAACTGATAATCGATAGCATGAATGGTCAGGTTGTCAGCAGTCAGTTAGATGATGATTAATATTTTAAAACTTGGTTGAATATAGCTTAACAACGGCTCTACTCTGTACACTAGTATCGATTAGAGCTTTTTAGTTTGAGGACGCTATAAAAAGTGTCACTATAGATAAATATTTTTTAATCCTACTAGTCACATAATAAGGATATCCCATGCGCGTATTGGTAGTCGAAGATGACTTGATGATTGGCGAGAGTCTGAGCGAAGCCTTGCAAGATGAGGCTTATACGGTTGATTGGGTCAAAGACGGTCGTCAAGCCATACTGACATTAAGGGTGCAACCTTATGACATCATCTTATTAGACTTAGGTCTTCCAGAAGTTGATGGCATGGGCGTGTTGACTGCTATTCGCGATGCCAAGATTGAAACACCAGTGTTGATACTCACCGCGCGTGATCAATTAAAAGATAGAATTGCAGGCTTAGACTCAGGGGCTGATGATTATGTCGTCAAGCCTTTTGAGTTAGGAGAAGTCTTTGCACGCATGAGAGTACTTATTCGCCGTGCCCAAGGCAAGGCTGATAATCAAGTGACGGTTGGCAATTTAAGTTTAGATACCGCGCACAAACGGGTCATGATGGATGGTAGCCCTATCGATTTAACCGCAAAGGAGTACATGCTTCTCACTACCTTTATGCTATCGCCTGAAAAAGTCATGTCCAAAAATGAGCTTGAGGATTCGTTATATGGCTGGGGCGGCGAAGTTGAAAGTAACGCCATTGAGTTTTTGATTCATAGTTTACGCAAAAAGGTCGGACAAGATAGAATCAAAAATGTTCGTGGCCTTGGATGGTATATCAGCAATGCCTAAATTTCGTAAGCCCTTTAACTCATTACAGTTCCAACTTATCTTTTGGTCTGTTGTGTCATTATTACTACTGGCAATAGTGGCTGGTGGTTATGGATTTTGGTACAGCTATAACGAGATAAATGACTTTCAGGATGATAACTTAAAAAATACTGCTGCCTTATTAGAGCAGTCGCTTAATATTAGTGGTTTAAATAATAATGCTGCTTATTCATACAGTGACGAGCATGCCCGCAGCAACATTCACTTTGATACCGATGACGATGATGGTGCGATCACCGTTGATATAGTCATACTCTCCGCCTCACTCAATAACGGGGTAGAAGATTATCAGAACGTTCAAAGCGATGATGAGCATGATTACTCAGAACCTATACCGTTGGCATTAGTAAATAGCGTTCCACAAGGGATAAGCGATCAAAACATTGACGGTCATTCTTGGCGAACCTATAGAAATGATGTCAAGATTGAGTCTTTAGATACTGATGAAGAAGTGGCTCTAATTTTGCGCCAACAGACAGATTTACAGGATGATTTAGCCAAAGCTAGTGCCTTACAGTCTTTTTTACCCCTTATTATCGGTATAGCATTATTACTGCTTTTACTGCCTTTTATCATGTGGCGCATGATGAAACCTGTGCGTCAATTGCATCATGAGATAAGCGCACGTAATGAGAATGACCTAAGTCCTTTATCGATTGGTAGACTGCCCTCTGAATTGCTGCCACTAGCCGAATCGTTAAATAGATTATTGGCTATAGTCAAAATTAGTATTGAACGTCAGCAACGCTTTATCGCTGATGCTGCCCATGAACTGCGCTCGCCGCTGACTGCCATCTCACTACAATTACAACGATTACAGCGTATTAGTAATGATAACGTTATGTCGGAAGGCCTCGATAAACTGGCTATTCGCTTGAGGCGTAATCAAAGTTTGGTTGAGCAATTATTAACGCTCGCTCGTGCTGGTAATATCAATACCGAGCTTGGTACCGAGACAACAGCAACCAATGTTAAATCTATTATCGAACAAGTCATAGGGTTACTCATTCCTATTGCTGATAATAAGAACATCGAACTAACTGTCGACTTACAGTCAAGTAGCAAAGTAAAGATAGATGAGACATCATTATTAATGCTCATAAAAAACCTGATTCAAAACGCTATTATTTATACGCTAGATAATGGTCAAGTCATGGTTAAACTCTATCAACTTGAGCAAAACTCAGGCAGTTTGGATAAATCGGCTTTAAATGCTCAATATAATTTTGGCTCACATGTGATTCAATCTGGGAAATTAAATGATATATCCAAGACGCTAGATAACAAATTAGTATTACAGATCATAGATTCAGGCGCAGGCATTGACCCTAGTGATTATGAGAAAGCTTTTGAACCCTTTATACGGCTTAATCAAGTGATTAGTGCAGCTGATCAATTTAGCGACAGTAAACTTAACAATAGTATAAGCGCTTCAAGATCAGATAGCGCAAGTAAGCAATCACAGGAAATAGAAGGTACAGGACTTGGGCTCTCTATTGTTAAATCAATCTGTGAGCAGGCAGGTATCGATGTCTTTATGAAGGACTCTAATTCTGAGATTTTAAACTTACATGATAATCGAGGACTTTGTATAACTTTGATCTTTTAAACTCATACATAGAAATTTTAATAGATCTAAATAGTTGCATCTTCACACTTTCTTAACATCTCTATTGATAATTTAGTGACATCTACAACGTAACATTAAATTTGTTTACTAATAGAGTGAATCTAACCATGAATACAACCTTAAACAATCAATACTCACCCACTGCTTCTAGTAACGATCCAGTGCTAAACGCTTTGTCCAAAGTTCCGGAAGTTACCCTTCTTTTTTAGATAATTAAAATCGCAGCTACTACGCTTGGTGAGACTGCGGGTGATGCTTTATCAATGTCATTAAATCTAGGATACATTGTCAGTACTGGCATTTTCGCTATTATATTTGCTATAGCAGTCGCTACCCAGATTAAAGCCAACTCATTTAATAAATGGTTGTATTGGGGCACGATTATAGCAACAACGACTTTAGGTACAACAATAGCAGACTATGTGACAAGATCACTAGGAATTGGCTATGCTGGCGGCTCAGCGCTTCTAGTAGCTTTACTTGGAATATGTCTAATGACATGGCAGAAGACGATGGGAAGCATTGCCGTTGATAGTATCAGCAAACCCAAAGCAGAGGTGTTTTACTGGACGACCATTATGTTTTCGCAGACATTAGGTACCGCACTTGGTGACTGGGTAGCCGATAGCACAGGCATGGGTTATACCACGAGTGCGATTATCTTTGGATCTTTGTTAGCACTAATTGCGCTAGCTCATTTTTATACTAAGATATCTAAAACACTATTATTTTGGAGTGCTTTCGTACTGACTCGGCCTTTAGGAGCGGTATTAGGCGACTTTTTAGATAAGCCTATTGATCATGGCGGTCTCGCGCTAAGTCGCTTTGGAGCATCAGCAGCCTTGTTAGTGTTTATCATTGTCTGCTTATTAGTCTTCAAACAGCGGGCTAGTGCTAAAGCGTATTGATGATAATGCATCTAGTAAAGTTTACTTTATGGATTAAATGATAATTTCTTAGATGCTCATAGCTTTGTTAACGAAGGGCTGCGATTATTAGTGTGATGAATAAATATGGATAATGATTAGATATAGGTAGTAGTGAAAAAGGTTGCTCACGTATTATAAAATATAGCGTTAGCAACCTTTTTGTATTTATCATTTTACTTAGGTGGTGTGCTTAATATTGGGGTTTGCCTTCTAACTGGTTTAACCCTTTAAGTATCAAATGAACAACTTCGTCAACAAAAGGCGTCGTCATCAAGCGAGTGTATTCCTTTTCACTTAAACCAGACTTTGAAGACAATTTTTCAACCGATAAACTTAACAACGATGTTTCTACCTGTTCGTAATCAGCTTCAAAGGAATTACCTTTTGCAATCTGTTGAAGTTCAATATATCTCGCATTATGACTTATCTGCCACTCTTCAGTAAATTCTTCGCTTATTTCATTATTTAGAATACTGTCACACAGTTTTTGACAAAGTCCACCCAGACCTCCAGCCAAATATATCGGTTTATTTAAGTCGATAGCTATCAGAAACTCTTCTAGTACTCCAGGCATCTTACCTAAGTATCCCCCTAACTTACCTCCTGCAAAAATTCTGACATCTGAACTCTCTATCGATTCTTTCCTCATAGTCGTTAAGCAACGCGACCATATATATTGGTTTTCTGGACAGTCAGGTTTAAGAAAAATTTCTTTATTCTTTAATATAGAATCTATGTCATCGGGTACTTCATGTTTGACAATATCTAATAAACCATAATACTTAATACTAAATTCTTTACTGGCTGGAGTTAAGTACAAAGGCCACGCTAAGTGATTTTCAACGTGAAATTGATCAGATTTTAAGCGCTCTTTTAATACTGATGCTTCTTCAAGAACAAACTCTGTAAAACCATTTTCTCTCAAGTCTCCCCCATAGATTAGAGTATGATTGCGAGATAAAATGTGTCTCGCCAAATCTTGAGAGAGTCTTTGTAACTCATCTGTGTGCTGATGATGTTCCTCATAACCATCTTCAAGATAATCTGAAATAGAGATTCCAACATTATATTTATCGGTTTGCACTTCGTCACTTGACCACAAAGGAGTAGACACTGTTATATTAAGATAGTCTGTCCATATAGTTTCTTCTTCATATAGAGGTGGTTCAGGATAACAAAGATGCAATCTACTGGAGTCTATTGAGGAACTTTCATTCTTAGACAGAATCTCTACTACTTGTTGTACTTCAGGAGGACGACAAAGAATAAAAGCTTTTGAGTCGATCCATCCCTGAGATTGATAAAATTTCAATGACGCTTCAGCATATTTGAAACGGACAGTTTCTAATAAGGATGCAATTAGAATGCGTAATATATCTTTGTGCGCTAAAGGTTCAGCGGTAACGTGTACACAGGGTACATTACCGATAGAAGGGAAAATTCTATCTTCGTAATCCTCAAGACCGGTGTTTGTCAACATAGTTGTCACCAATTTACCAACTAAGCAACTCTCATTTCATCAATTGATTTCGGTTCTTTTAACGGGTTCAATGTCGTTGGAGGGACGGGCGTACAATTTCTCACTTCGCGCGATCCCCAACGAGTAGGATTTAATGTTTTAGCACTCTCCATCGTCTGCTTACGCTTCGCTAAGATAGCTTTATCCTCACCAGTATGGCGCTCATTAGGCGTCACGAAGCGAAGCTGACTGTGTTTATGCTCAGTATTGTACCAATGCGTAAACTCAAGTACCCAATCCCTTGCTGTCTCAAGGCTGTTAAAGCCCTCAGTTGGCCAATTAGAGCGGTACTTGCACGTCTTAAACAGCGACTCTGCAAAGGGATTATCATTACTCACTCTCGGACGACTATAAGACGTCACCACCCCAAGCTCATAAGCTTTCATGCGCATGGTTTGAGCTTTCATTGGCGCCCCATTGTCAGAGTGCAAAACCACCCCTGAATGCAGGCACTTCTCTTTAATTAAAGTACGTTGCAACAGCCGAGCGGCAAGCTCTCCTGACTCGTGATCATAAACTTCTTGACCGACGATTTTACGGCTATACACATCTTCAATCATGTACAAATAATAGAACTGACCTCGCACGGGGCTTGGCAGATAAGTAATGTCCCAACAGAATACTTGGCAGGGTCCTGTGGCGGTAAAAGACTGCGGGGCACTATAGGCACGAGGTGCAAGGCTACGTCCTCTATGACTTAGTTGACTATGTGCTTTCAGCACTCGGTAAAAGGTGGACTCTGAAGCATGATAGATACCTTCATCGAGTAAGGTTGGAACGATCTGCGTCGGTGGTAGGCTTGCAAAGCGAGGCTCGTTACAGACAGCGATAATGGCTGCTGTTTCATCGCTCGTGAGCTTATTGCTTGGCATAGGACGCAAAGCTTTAGCACGTTTGTCATGACGTATTTGCCCCTCTTGATACCATCGCCTATAGGTGCGCACACTAATGCCGGCCTCGGTACAAGCAGGCGGTAGTCTTGCGCCTGAATCGTTGGCTTCTTGAATAAGGGTGATGGTTTGCTTACGCTGTGGCAGTGAGGTTAGTCGTCCTCGTTTTTGTCCGTCTCCCAGAGCGCATTCAGCTTTTTTCTGAGCACCAGTAAGGCCGCTGTTTCGGCAAGGGCTTTTTCCTTACGATTCAGCTCACGCTCTAGTTTTTTAATCTTTTTAAGGTCTGCTTGATGTTGACGCTTATCGGTCAGGCTTTGCTGCTGGGCTTTATTAAATCCTGATAGTGCGCCTGCTCGCCATGCTTTGATTTGTTCAACATATAGCCCTTTGCTACGGCAGTATTCGCTAAGCTCGGTCTCTGATAGTCCGCTGGTCTCTATGATGGTGGCAAGCTTGGTTTCGCTTGACCAGTTGTCAGGGGTGCTCTTATTTCCAGGCATGGGCTGTCCTTGGTCGCGGGCTTTATTACGCCAATTATACAGGGTCTGTAATCCTATGCCTTCACTTCTTGCAACTTCTGCTACGCTCTTGTTCATCGGTGGCGATAGCTTGCTTAATATGATTTGTTTTCTCTCTTCACTGTATCTTGACATCTTCATTCCTTGTCGCCCCCTTTACATTATTTTAGGGGTGACAACTATCGTGACATAGGGGGAGACTATTAACCACTACTATAGGTCTATACTCTGATTTAGCAGTTAAAACCTCACGCTGACACCAATATCTAGAAGAGTAGGCATCACTAACAATAGCTATCATTGTAGAATTTTTAAGATGACTTTCTATCTCCTCATCGAATTTAAAACCTGGCGATATTTCATTGGCATCGAAAAACCTATTCATATTACTATTGTCAATAAAACTCTTAATTTCTTGAGCGTGATTCAATCCTGTATCGCCTTTTTTTGCATGGCTTAGGAATAACTTTATTGATGTCTCTTTTCCAACCTCATCAGAATCAATGTCATTCAGACCATAACGATACAGCTCATGTGAAAGCTCTAAAATACCACTTTCTATACGGTAATCGTGAGGCCAATTATGTGCTCTAATGAAATTATAATTTTCAAGAGCACCAGAGTAACTATGCTTCATGCCAGCTTCGTCAATAGCAACTGGTACAATAAAGTAGTTAGTGCTACCGTTTAGTCTGTTAAAATAGTCTACCCATAATGGTTCGGTTAAAGTTTGCCCACTAGTGAATACGAAGATAACATTTTTATTAGCAAGCTTAGGCGGAGTGTTTTTCGGTGGGTTACTTGGACTCCTAGTGAGCTATGCTGAAGAAACCGTAGAGATAAACTTGGTAAACTAAGCGTATTAATCGGAGTTTATCATGACCAAGAAAGTAAGAACCTACAGTGACGAATTTAAAGCAGAAGCTGTCAAGAAGATATCAGACAATAATGGCAATATCTCGGCTACCGCAAAGCAGCTTGGCATTGCCATGCAAACGCTATCAAATTGGCATAACAAAGCCAATCAAGGCAAGCTTATCGGCACAGAACAATATGATCCTGATCTTATGACAGCGCTTCAAGAAATAAAGCAGCTCAAGCGACAACTTAAAGTTGCCGAGGAGGAGCGAGAGATATTAAAAAAGGCCACGGCGTACTTCGCGAAAAACAGTTAGTAAAGTACGCCTTTATTAAGGATAACCAGCAGATATTTAGTATCACAGCTATGTGCCGTGTACTAAAGGTTAAGCATTCTAGCTACTACGACTGGCTGAGTCGTGATATCAGCGATCAACAGATACATCGCAACCAGTCTGAGCTGCTGGTTAAAGCCGCGCACAGTGAAACAAAGGAGCGCTATGGATATGAGCGTCTGCATGCGCATCTAAGTGAGCGAGGCCATGACATTAGCCTATACATGGTGAGACGCATCAAAGAAGAGCACGGCATCAAATGCCGACGTCATAAGCGCTTTAAAGTGACCACCGACTCTAATCACAACAAGCTGGTTTATCCAAACGTGCTCGATCAGCAGTTTGATGCCAAGCGTCCTAATGAGTCTTGGGTCAGTGACATTACTTATATCTGGACAAATGAGGGCTGGCTGTACTTAGCAGGGGTCAAAGATCTATACACCAAAGAGCTGGTTGGCTACGCCATTAATAAACGCATGACTGCTGATTTAGTCTGTCGTGCACTAAATATGGCAATCAAGAACAGACGACCAGGCAAAGGGCTGATTGTGCATTCTGACAGAGGCAGTCAGTACTGTAGCCACGCTTATCACAAAATCATCAAGCAGCATCAGTTTACAGGCTCAATGAGTGCTAAAGGCAACTGCTTTGACAACGCACCCATAGAAAGCTTCTGGGGCATATTAAAGAACGAGCTGGTGTATCACCAAGACTATAAAACTAGATTTGCCGCCATTACCGATATCATTGGATATATTGAACTATATTACAACCAAACGAGAACTCAAAAGAGCTTGGGCTATAAATCGCCAAGACAGGTGTGGTTTGATTATTATCGTCAAGCTGCGTAATTAAATCTCCCAAGTTTAACTGTACGGATTTGACGGCAGGGGTCA
>NZ_AYYA01000037.1:0-10478 GCF_000511065.1 Psychrobacter sp. TB67 | reverse complement strand
GCAGCCTGTTCTAGCGCTGCTTGATCAAATCCGTGTTCGCTAAGCTCCGCATCAATTGCCTGTGCATCTTGCACTGCTTGCTTTAGTGTCACCCCATCACGTAGTGTTAAATCAACAAAGTAAATCGGCGTACGATAGCTTTGCGTGGTGCTTTTACCTCTTAGCGTTAATTGCAGGGGCAAACACGACAGCTTATTGCCTGACACCGCAGCAAAGTAGCTCAGCCGTGCGGCAAGCGTGCGAATACTATTAAAGCCTGTGGTGCGAAAGATAAACGTACCTAACTCATCATCTTCACTGAGATTAACGTACAAGCGACCATATGGCTTACAAGCACCGCCTTGCGCTAATGGACAACGATCAGGTGATGCGCAAGGCAATGTTTCCACACCATTACTTGTACGACGTTGACATTGCTCACCGTCACCCACGCATAGTGGGCGACCTGTTTGTCTATCGAACAGCGTGTACTCTGCTCGCAGGTTTAGCGTCGGATCGTTAAACAACATGCGTACCGGTATGTGTCTCAGCTTACCGTTACTGTGCTCGCGTAGCTTTTCATCTAGTGGATGATTGATCCAGCCATCCTTGTTCTGCACTTGACTGGTAATGGTGAATTGATCGTCTTTAGCAGGCAAACGCTTGCCGTCCTTTTGAATGACACGTCCGATGCTGATACGACCTAAAACTGGTGGGGTAATCGTGAGACCTTTAATCATGATGATAGTCCTTATAGGTTTAATAAAATGTGTTTAGCCATAAAAAAGCCCACCGATTAGGGTGGGCAGTTATGCGCTTGTTTTGGTTAAGTGTAGTAGGTTTCGACTTAGTCGTTTAAGATGACGAAGCGGCGACTACCTTGCTTGGTTTTACTAAATTTAGCTAATAGCTCAGGATGCGCTTTAATGACCGCTTTGCTATCCAAGCCGATACTATCTTTCGAGCGCTTCCAAGAAATAGCGCCCATCGAAAATACAGCCACCTCATTATGGGCAATCAGTGTTTGCAGCTGATGTTTAACTTGATCATGGCGCTGCTCTAGCTCTTGCATATAGTCACGGTAGCTCAGCAATTGCTCAAACAACTTGTTGGCACCATCATCATCTCGCAAATCAACCTTGCTTGAGGGCTTAGGCGTTGGATAAAGCAGCTTTAAGGCTTTGGCAGCTGACTCGCTATGATCAGGGGTTGGCGGCGTGTCTGTCTCAACATACTGCCAGAACTGACGCTCATGCTCCATGATGGACTCAATCAAGCGCTCATCCCGCTCAACCTTGTATATCTTAGCCTCGTGTCCACAAAGCAGCACGCAGATATGCGCCGCAGTTTTACCAGTGACCGCCAGCTGATGCTGCACTTGGCAGGTGACGTATAACGGCACGCCATGCTTCCAGAGCTTAGCACCATGTTCACCAGCAGTTTTGCATTCTAAAATCTGTACCTCATCACTACCAGTAATGGCATAATCTAAATTTGCTAGCATGAATGGCTGCTCAGGATGCTGCAAGATAGCGTTCACGCGGCGTACCTTATTCCCGGTATGCGCTTGGTAATATTTAGCGACCATCGGCTCTAAGGTATTACCCCAATAGAGTGGTGAATATCCTTCAATGCTCTCATCGATGTCGGAGCTCATGCGTCCTGTTTTAATCATCCATAACTCAAGCATCGATAAATACGGATGAATACCACAAGCGGCAGCGGCATCAGAGCTGCCAATGCCTTGTCTGCGTACCTGTAGCCAGTCCTCACGGCTTAAATCTTTAGTATTAATCAAACGCTTAGCAGTCGTTGAAGTATTAGATTGGTTAGGTTTATCAGCGGTAACGCTTTGCTTGGCTTTCACTACTGCTGGTTTAAGCCTAACGGTTGCACGCTTGGCTTGTCTTGGCTGAGTCGTGCTGTTTAGTGCGATCATGTTCATAACGAACTCCTTTGATAAATGGATTATGGGTATTAAATGAAATAAGCGGCATAAAAAACCACGCTCGAAGGCGTGGTTGATTGTATTGTTAGATTTTAAATGTGGCTGGTTAGGCCAGCATCAGTAGCGATTCCTCTAAACCCTTTTGTTTAAGCTTAGCGCCAGAGCCAAACCAAGCACCGTCTAATCGATGGTCTCTCGACATTGCTCTGCGTTCGTGATCGACGTATTCAGTGATACTGCATAGCAAGCCGTAAGCGGTGTCTTTAGCGGCATCAAGATCGGCTCCGCGACCTTGACCGTTAAACATGTTCATCACCTGATTCATCGCCTTGGCATTGGGCACCGCGTCTTTCTCTTTCTTAGCGCTGTTGAACAGAATGATGTCATTGTCCTGATCATTGAACACACGGCTAAGATAATTGGCGGCTTCTGCTTGAGTGACACGGCGCTCTGATAATTGCTTCATTTCATAGCTGTGCTCATCCCATTGCTTCACCGACACGCCTAGTTGCTGCTTGACCTTATCCGCATCAAACGAGGTGGAATGCGGAACTTTAACGACGCCTCCTGAACCATTCGCTAAGCTAATAGAAAGCGTGTTATTACAGACCACACGGATTGATGTGAACTGTGCTGTGGTCGCTAGCGTGCCATCACAAGCGGTTGCAAGAAGCAAGTAGCCATTACTGACATCTTTACCCTTAAGCGTTGCTGACTGCCCTGTACGAGCCAATGCCCATAGCTTACGGCCGCCCTTTAAGACGCCTGCGGTCTCTAATTCAAAATCAGACTGTTCCGTAAGATCACGATAGAACTCTAGAATCTCACGAGGTTGTACTTCTTGATAGCGCTGGCTAACGACTGATAATGGCTCAAAGTTATCAGAGCGGTACAACACCTTTTGCTCAGCAAAGGGCAGAATCAAATTGTGTCCTTTATCATTATTCGCCATGTAGCTCACGTCTGAGGATTCTATACGCCAGTCCATACCCGCTTGCTTTGCCCAGACTTCGATAGGCTGCTTGGGAGCCAGCTCATTACCTAAGCCATGCCAAGGGGTTTCGCCAACGTATGCCATTGATTCGATTAAATGTGCCATTATGATTTTTCCTTTTAGTTTTGATTAGAATTATGGGTTATATGGATAGGTTAAATGCTGAAAGTTCTTGAGCAGGTATTGCAGGTATAACTGGGCTTTGCTGCCAAAACGAGTAAGGGTGGCTGTTGTAGTTTGTCTTTAGCCAAGCTAATAGCAGAAGCCAGTGCCGTTCCTACCACCACACCGATTGCTGAATTGATTTTGTAGTACCTACAGATGCTTACACCAAGACCTGATAGGGCAGATTGTGAACACAGTTGCTCAAAGATATTAAAGGGACTGTCAGTATCCGTATTGCTTTTTACGTTCGCTGAATGACAGTGTGGGCAGATCGGTCTCATAAAGGACTCCTTTTTAGATTGCGCATAAAAAAGGCCTGCGATTAAGCAGACCTTTAATTAGGATAGTTTGGGGTTAAACAGTCAGGAGAGCGATGCTTCCTGACTGATCTCATAGGAATACTATATATCTAAAAATATTTTGTTATTCAGGCAAGCCTCTACGTTTTTTTGTACGATAAATACCATGACCAAAGGTACGCATGTTTGGTAACCAAAGTTTAAGTTGCTGCTCATTCTTGCTTGGCTTCGTTAGGTATAGAGCTGAAGCTAGAGCATTTTCAACTTCAATAGGATTATTTTGATGTATCATGCCGATACCTAGTTTGTCATGTTGCTTATACTGCTGCTTACGTTCTTTATCATGGTAGCTATAATATTCGCCTAGACCAGCGGTTACCTCCTTCCATTTCTCACCCACCTCTTTAGCAATATACCAATCATTCTGTCGCTCTGAACCATCATACATAAGCAGTAAATGACAGTGCAGCCCACCTTCTTCCCCACCTTGCTCAATAGCCCAAGCATTGCCTTGCAAATGCTCAAAGCAACTCTTTGGCTTGCAGTTTTTTGCTTTACCGATAAGCTCTCGAAACTTGCTCATGTGATAATTGAAGTCTTCAATGGTCACATGGTGGCTGGTTTCTTTTGCGTATTTTAGGTCGATACGTATAAAGAGCAGTCTTGAATAATGCCCGATTAGATTATTAATATAGCACCCTAGTTTATTTTTATTTTGAGATTCTTGGTAAATGAACGCATTACGTTCATTTTCAATATCATTTTTATAGCATGGCAGCATGTCGATAAAACGCTGAGTTTTATCATGATCCCAAATCACGTTTTCTGGATAGGTATCACCAACGATCGCTTGAGTGCTACTAAAAAATGATAAGACTGGCCGTGAGTAAAATAGCTCACTATCGAAGTGAGTCATGAACGGATAATAAAATCCGTTCAGTTTATTTAAGACCTCATTAAAACAGATAGTGTTCGCTAGTATATCTGTAACAAGACTATGGACGTTTGCAGCAGCTAGCGGTTGGTTTAGGTGTGAGTAAGACATTATGGTATTCCTATGAAGTTAGTTTCATAGGGTGGGATCAGTCCGTATTTTTATAATGATGGTCGCTGAGAGTTATGCCCTCAGCAGTAGAACAAGTAGCTGCTGTGTTTAGATAATAATATAAATAACCCACTAAGGACGAGCTGCCGTAGTGCAGCTTTGTGTAGGCGAGCTCTAGAAATTATGGTGATAGGTAGCAGTGGATTATAGGACTTTAAAGACAAATGGTTAAAGTGGAGTTAGCTGAACGGCACTACCAATTAGTCTGAACAATTTTTCGCTATAATATTTTAGAAACAGGTGGATATCACAAATTTTTAAAGCTATCTACTCTGACTTAGAACTAGGTTTGATAAGCATATTTTCGCTATTAAACTACCACTTCCGATTAAAGCTGCTCATTATTATCTCTAGCAAATCCTAACTCAATAGTTGCTTGGCTTCGTCTACGCCAGTTTAGTATAGACTCGCGACATCCATCGCTTTAGCTAATCAGCCCATCGTTTAATACGTAATAAAAATATAGACTCTTACTGTAAGCTGGTATATATTAACTATAGGTAAATTATATCGCCTAATAACAAGGCCTGTATGTATTTATTGCTAGAAATAAACTATAAAAAAAACAATGTAAAACCTTATAAAAACTAGTTTTTGTATTGTGTTTTTCTATAATCTTTTATGAGGAAATGACATGGTGGATGGACAATTAACTAGGCTTCCTGACAACCAGCACTATCCATTTGATCAAGGATCAATGGAGTATCATAATTCTCAATACTTGAGAACTATGTCAGACTTGTACATAAAAAGTATAAGATCTGGGACTAAGCGTATTGAAGATTACTTCAAAGAATTAGATAAAATGAGTGTTACGGATGCAAAATCCCTACTATATACGTATAATATTTTACTTAATAAAAGTTGGGAAAATATAAATTATGACAATGATGATTATAAAAACTTATTGATCAAAGAGCTTAAAACCTGGACTTCACCCATTGATAAATTTAATGAGTTATTGGATGTTAGAGCAACGAAGGTTTTACCAAAAAGTTATCTTGACTGGTTTAAAAATGATCTACGATGCTCACTTTTTATCACCAATCTTATCTATAATGTTTTTAAAAACTCAGCTTTTAAAGGTAAGGATGAGCTAATAACAGCAATTACAAGTTTTTTGCCATATAACATTATTTATTTTAATAGCCATGTAAATAACGAATTTGGTTATTTCAATAGAGTACAGATAATAGATGATTGGAAAGTTTCGAATTTACTCTCGATAAAATCCACGTATTTGAAAGGCCGTACACCTGATAAAGAATTAAAATGGCTTGATGTTGCTAACCATAATCAAATTGAATGGGTATATAGCTATATAGATAATGACAAGGATCAGCCTATAATCCTCAAGGATGTATTTTTCCCAGAGACTTTTGAAGAGAAATATGAGCTGGTACTAGCCCATTTAGACACACTATCAAACATTGAAAGCCCTAACATAGGAACTGAAAAGAATAAAGGTTACTCTGAGCGTAGCTATATGTTATACAAAATGAGAAAAGCTTGGGATGGTCGAAAAAATTATAGCTCTAAAAACGAAGAAGGCGATGGCATTATAAAAATATATAAGAAAAATCAGACTAAGTTAGAAAAACTTATAGCCTTTAGTGGCTTTACCGCTCAGAAAATGATAAACAATTCTATCGAACAGATGTATGATCAGCTTATTAAAGATGATACTGAAGCAGTAGATAAGGACGATGCTTCAGGTTAACCTCACACTTGTTGTAAGTCTAGCAACGGCTTCTGCCTTTCCAGATTACGTTTATAGCTTCTGTTATACTAAAAACTAGTCAAGCGATAATATTTAGTTACTATTAAATTATAAAACTGAAAAACAAATCTAAAGTATACTCACAAGTGTACTAAAATATATATTTAAATATTTATCTATATACATCAAACACTTAACAACAATTAACCGTTCCGGCTCCGGGTACCATTACATAGTTCTATACTATCTTATAGAATAACTAAAGCCCCTATTACTAGGGGCTTTGTTGTATCTGGCGTTCTATACTGTCCTGCTTTATCTATCCCAATCCATGCATCTGATGTACACTACTATGTACACTGGTTTTTAAATGTACATTGGGGTGTCAGTTATGGAAGCACGCAAACCTATCAGCTCCGACCGCAGCATCAGCAGTCATAAAGCCGATGACAAAGAATACCTAGTCTCTGTCAAAAACCATCCTATGCTGTATCTCATGGTTAGACCTAATGGCACTAAATCTTGGGTTTATCGCTACCTGTCCCCTACCCATTTAAAAAACAAACGTATATCGCTTGGCGTGTATCCAAACGTATCGTTTGCTCGTGCCTGTGAAATTTGGCGTGACTATGAAGAGCTACTAAGTCGTAATTGAGCTATGCTGAAGAAACCGTACACCTAAACTTGGTAAACTAAGCGTATTAATCGGAGTTTATCATGACTAAGAAAGTAAGAACCTACAGTAACGAATTCAAAGCCGAAGCCGTTAAGAAGATAGCAGATAATAATGGCAATATCTCAGCTACTGTAAAGCAGTTAGGTATTGCCATGCAAACGCTATCAAACTGGCATAACAAAGCCAATCAAGGCAAGCTTGTCGGTACAGAGCAATATGGGGCGTGTTGAAGAATGAGCTGGTATATCATGAGGATTACAAAACCAGATTTACAGCCATAAACGATAGCGGTATAAGGACGGTCAATAGGATTGTGAAGCTCACTGATATGTGTAGCGAAATCGTCGCGTAATTGCATTTACCGCCTTCTTATTTTTCTAAGCAATCATATGCATAGTAAAAAATTTAATCACACTAAATGAAACAAATGCAGTAGCTTATAGGCTAGCCCTGTGTCGTAGCCTTTAATTGCCCCTATCATATCAATAAAAAATGCAAAAACGAATAACATGACGATACCAAATAAAATAAGCAAGATACTATGTGTCAGCTTTTTCCAAATGGGTTGATTTGTATCTTCAATATTGCCTTCGGGCAAGTTTTTGTTTAAGTCATACGGATCGTTAGGATCTATCTGACATTCAGCTTCAATCTCGGGGCTAAACTTAGGGGTGATGCTGGTGTTGATAGAGAGTAGACGCCCTAGGTAGCGTAGCCAAAGTTGTATGATAATTGCTAGATGTGTCCAGTTTAATCTTAATGCCTCCTTTGGATATTCCATATTTTCATCTGAGTCAAGAGCAGCTAGTGTAGCTCGCTTAAAAGATACTAATGGCGTTTCTCTTTTTTTATAAACTGGATGTATATAGCGAATAGAATTTTTGATTTCTACAATTTGTTTGTCGTCACTTTCCATATAACGACGGACAAATTCAAAATGTTGTTTTAGTTGTGTTCCACCTAGTATTTCTTTAGCTGTCAAATCACTGACAAAAGGCAAACTAAACATACCAGTAATCGTCACACCATCATCAGCAAGTGTGATACCACGAACATCGCCACCATCTTTATAAGTAGTCGCCATATAAAACCGTAGCTCATCCCAGTCAAAGACTTCTACTCTACGATTGGCTTGGCGCACATAGACTTTACGGGTTTTACGGTTAAAACGAATCGGTAAATAGGTATAGGTAAATAGTTCGGTTGAGAGTAATGGTAGTACATGTGTCAAAATACCTAAAAGTATTATTACGAATAATATAATAATACTGCCTAAAGCCGCGCTATTAGCAAATATTATAAGAAATAATACTCCCATAACATATAAAGCATACGTCACAAGGCCAAAGAAAAAGAGCCCCCAAACAGTTACATCTCCGCGTATTCTATCTTGCCGGCCTATCAGCTCCATATAGGTTGAATTAAACTGTACAACAGTGCGCTGCGAATAAAGTGGTACGTCATGGATCTGTTTTTTATCTAACCATTTGAAATCGCCAATCTTCTTAAGATTCGAAACATTTTTTCCGACCTCGTAATATCTTAATTTTGAATATGGTTTACGCCCTTCAGTATCTATCATTTAATTATCCTTGAGGTCGATGTCTTCACCGACCACAGCGCGGTCAAACTGCTCTAGCGTATGCTTAAGTGACCAATTATTGCTATCTGTACCCCATATACCATGTTTGAGCCAATTCTCCATACCTGTCTTTTTCCAGTAGCCGATAAATAGATTGATACCAATGAATGCAATTAGAACAAAGACGCCCACACCTGTAAATACTGTAAAACCTAATAGGTAGGTTGAAGCAAGACCGGTTACAGCTGAACCTCCATAGGCTTTACTAATAACGTAATTATCATTCTTACCTGCTGTATAGCTTGAATTTAAATCGAACCCTGCAAATGTTGCTTTATCTGTTTATAACCTCACTCCTCATCATTCAATACCTTAAGCATCTTAAAAAGATTATGAGTGGCATTGGCTTCTAAACCGTTGTAATTCACAAGAACCAATTCATCTAAACTGTCTGTTGTCTGATTACTTCTTGGGTTTATCAGACCTTGTATACCAACTTTGACTGACACTTCACTATGCTCTGATACAAACTGTATAAGTTGCTGCCTGAGCTGCTCTTGACGCTCGTTTCGGGTAATAATAAGTAGCTTACCACCTGAAACTTTTAATATAAGTTCATCACCTTTTAACGCTAAATCTCCAAAATAACGGTCAGTCCCTCCTTCATACTCACTGATTGGAATATCATCAGGATTTCTAGCAAATTCAGAGTTGTAAATTTTATCGTATTCCCTTGAGCTATGCTGAAGAAACCGTAGAGATAAACTTGGTAAACTAAGCGTATTAATCGGAGTTTATCATGACCAAGAAAGTAAGAACCTACAGTGACGAATTTAAAGCAGAAGCTGTCAAGAAGATATCAGACAATAATGGCAATATCTCGGCTACCGCAAAGCAGCTTGGCATTGCCATGCAAACGCTATCAAATTGGCATAACAAAGCCAATCAAGGCAAGCTTATCGGCACAGAACAATATGATCCTGATCTTATGACAGCGCTTCAAGAAATAAAGCAGCTCAAGCGACAACTTAAAGTTGCCGAGGAGGAGCGAGAGATATTAAAAAAGGCCACGGCGTACTTCGCGAAAAACAGTTAGTAAAGTACGCCTTTATTAAGGATAACCAGCAGATATTTAGTATCACAGCTATGTGCCGTGTACTAAAGGTTAAGCATTCTAGCTACTACGACTGGCTGAGTCGTGATATCAGCGATCAACAGATACATCGCAACCAGTCTGAGCTGCTGGTTAAAGCCGCGCACAGTGAAACAAAGGAGCGCTATGGATATGAGCGTCTGCATGCGCATCTAAGTGAGCGAGGCCATGACATTAGCCTATACATGGTGAGACGCATCAAAGAAGAGCACGGCATCAAATGCCGACGTCATAAGCGCTTTAAAGTGACCACCGACTCTAATCACAACAAGCTGGTTTATCCAAACGTGCTCGATCAGCAGTTTGATGCCAAGCGTCCTAATGAGTCTTGGGTCAGTGACATTACTTATATCTGGACAAATGAGGGCTGGCTGTACTTAGCAGGGGTCAAAGATCTATACACCAAAGAGCTGGTTGGCTACGCCATTAATAAACGCATGACTGCTGATTTAGTCTGTCGTGCACTAAATATGGCAATCAAGAACAGACGACCAGGCAAAGGGCTGATTGTGCATTCTGACAGAGGCAGTCAGTACTGTAGCCACGCTTATCACAAAATCATCAAGCAGCATCAGTTTACAGGCTCAATGAGTGCTAAAGGCAACTGCTTTGACAACGCACCCATAGAAAGCTTCTGGGGCATATTAAAGAACGAGCTGGTGTATCACCAAGACTATAAAACTAGATTTGCCGCCATTACCGATATCATTGGATATATTGAACTATATTACAACCAAACGAGAACTCAAAAGAGCTTGGGCTATAAATCGCCAAGACAGGTGTGGTTTGATTATTATCGTCAAGCTGCGTAATTAAATCTCCCAAGTTTAACTGTACGGATTTGACGGCAGGGGTCA
>NZ_AYYA01000036.1:0-10204 GCF_000511065.1 Psychrobacter sp. TB67 | reverse complement strand
TCCCACCCTATGAAACTAACTTCATAGGAATACCATAATGTCTTACTCACACCTAAACCAACCGCTAGCTGCTGCAAACGTCCATAGTCTTGTTACAGATATACTAGCGAACACTATCTGTTTTAATGAGGTCTTAAATAAACTGAACGGATTTTATTATCCGTTCATGACTCACTTCGATAGTGAGCTATTTTACTCACGGCCAGTCTTATCATTTTTTAGTAGCACTCAAGCGATCGTTGGTGATACCTATCCAGAAAACGTGATTTGGGATCATGATAAAACTCAGCGTTTTATCGACATGCTGCCATGCTATAAAAATGATATTGAAAATGAACGTAATGCGTTCATTTACCAAGAATCTCAAAATAAAAATAAACTAGGGTGCTATATTAATAATCTAATCGGGCATTATTCAAGACTGCTCTTTATACGTATCGACCTAAAATACGCAAAAGAAACCAGCCACCATGTGACCATTGAAGACTTCAATTATCACATGAGCAAGTTTCGAGAGCTTATCGGTAAAGCAAAAAACTGCAAGCCAAAGAGTTGCTTTGAGCATTTGCAAGGCAATGCTTGGGCTATTGAGCAAGGTGGGGAAGAAGGTGGGCTGCACTGTCATTTACTGCTTATGTATGATGGTTCAGAGCGACAGAATGATTGGTATATTGCTAAAGAGGTGGGTGAGAAATGGAAGGAGGTAACCGCTGGTCTAGGCGAATATTATAGCTACCATGATAAAGAACGTAAGCAGCAGTATAAGCAACATGACAAACTAGGTATCGGCATGATACATCAAAATAATCCTATTGAAGTTGAAAATGCTCTAGCTTCAGCTCTATACCTAACGAAGCCAAGCAAGAATGAGCAGCAACTTAAACTTTGGTTACCAAACATGCGTACCTTTGGTCATGGTATTTATCGTACAAAAAAACGTAGAGGCTTGCCTGAATAACAAAATATTTTTAGATATATAGTATTCCTATGAGATCAGTCAGGAAGCATCGCTCTCCTGACTGTTTAACCCCAAACTATCCTAATTAAAGGTCTGCTTAATCGCAGGCCTTTTTTATGCGCAATCTAAAAAGGAGTCCTTTATGAGACCGATCTGCCCACACTGTCATTCAGCGAACGTAAAAAGCAATACGGATACTGACAGTCCCTTTAATATCTTTGAGCAACTGTGTTCACAATCTGCCCTATCAGGTCTTGGTGTAAGCATCTGTAGGTACTACAAAATCAATTCAGCAATCGGTGTGGTGGTAGGAACGGCACTGGCTTCTGCTATTAGCTTGGCTAAAGACAAACTACAACAGCCACCCTTACTCGTTTTGGCAGCAAAGCCCAGTTATACCTGCAATACCTGCTCAAGAACTTTCAGCATTTAACCTATCCATATAACCCATAATTCTAATCAAAACTAAAAGGAAAAATCATAATGGCACATTTAATCGAATCAATGGCATACGTTGGCGAAACCCCTTGGCATGGCTTAGGTAATGAGCTGGCTCCCAAGCAGCCTATCGAAGTCTGGGCAAAGCAAGCGGGTATGGACTGGCGTATAGAATCCTCAGACGTGAGCTACATGGCGAATAATGATAAAGGACACAATTTGATTCTGCCCTTTGCTGAGCAAAAGGTGTTGTACCGCTCTGATAACTTTGAGCCATTATCAGTCGTTAGCCAGCGCTATCAAGAAGTACAACCTCGTGAGATTCTAGAGTTCTATCGTGATCTTACGGAACAGTCTGATTTTGAATTAGAGACCGCAGGCGTCTTAAAGGGCGGCCGTAAGCTATGGGCATTGGCTCGTACAGGGCAGTCAGCAACGCTTAAGGGTAAAGATGTCAGTAATGGCTACTTGCTTCTTGCAACCGCTTGTGATGGCACGCTAGCGACCACAGCACAGTTCACATCAATCCGTGTGGTCTGTAATAACACGCTTTCTATTAGCTTAGCGAATGGTTCAGGAGGCGTCGTTAAAGTTCCGCATTCCACCTCGTTTGATGCGGATAAGGTCAAGCAGCAACTAGGCGTGTCGGTGAAGCAATGGGATGAGCACAGCTATGAAATGAAGCAATTATCAGAGCGCCGTGTCACTCAAGCAGAAGCCGCCAATTATCTTAGCCGTGTGTTCAATGATCAGGACAATGACATCATTCTGTTCAACAGCGCTAAGAAAGAGAAAGACGCGGTGCCCAATGCCAAGGCGATGAATCAGGTGATGAACATGTTTAACGGTCAAGGTCGCGGAGCCGATCTTGATGCCGCTAAAGACACCGCTTACGGCTTGCTATGCAGTATCACTGAATACGTCGATCACGAACGCAGAGCAATGTCGAGAGACCATCGATTAGACGGTGCTTGGTTTGGCTCTGGCGCTAAGCTTAAACAAAAGGGTTTAGAGGAATCGCTACTGATGCTGGCCTAACCAGCCACATTTAAAATCTAACAATACAATCAACCACGCCTTCGAGCGTGGTTTTTTATGCCGCTTATTTCATTTAATACCCATAATCCATTTATCAAAGGAGTTCGTTATGAACATGATCGCACTAAACAGCACGACTCAGCCAAGACAAGCCAAGCGTGCAACCGTTAGGCTTAAACCAGCAGTAGTGAAAGCCAAGCAAAGCGTTACCGCTGATAAACCTAACCAATCTAATACTTCAACGACTGCTAAGCGTTTGATTAATACTAAAGATTTAAGCCGTGAGGACTGGCTACAGGTACGCAGACAAGGCATTGGCAGCTCTGATGCCGCTGCCGCTTGTGGTATTCATCCGTATTTATCGATGCTTGAGTTATGGATGATTAAAACAGGACGCATGAGCTCCGACATCGATGAGAGCATTGAAGGATATTCACCACTCTATTGGGGTAATACCTTAGAGCCGATGGTCGCTAAATATTACCAAGCGCATACCGGGAATAAGGTACGCCGCGTGAACGCTATCTTGCAGCATCCTGAGCAGCCATTCATGCTAGCAAATTTAGATTATGCCATTACTGGTAGTGATGAGGTACAGATTTTAGAATGCAAAACTGCTGGTGAACATGGTGCTAAGCTCTGGAAGCATGGCGTGCCGTTATACGTCACCTGCCAAGTGCAGCATCAGCTGGCGGTCACTGGTAAAACTGCGGCGCATATCTGCGTGCTGCTTTGTGGACACGAGGCTAAGATATACAAGGTTGAGCGGGATGAGCGCTTGATTGAGTCCATCATGGAGCATGAGCGTCAGTTCTGGCAGTATGTTGAGACAGACACGCCGCCAACCCCTGATCATAGCGAGTCAGCTGCCAAAGCCTTAAAGCTGCTTTATCCAACGCCTAAGCCCTCAAGCAAGGTTGATTTGCGAGATGATGATGGTGCCAACAAGTTGTTTGAGCAATTGCTGAGCTACCGTGACTATATGCAAGAGCTAGAGCAGCGCCATGATCAAGTTAAACATCAGCTGCAAACACTGATTGCCCATAATGAGGTGGCTGTATTTTCGATGGGCGCTATTTCTTGGAAGCGCTCGAAAGATAGTATCGGCTTGGATAGCAAAGCGGTCATTAAAGCGCATCCTGAGCTATTAGCTAAATTTAGTAAAACCAAGCAAGGTAGTCGCCGCTTCGTCATCTTAAACGACTAAGTCGAAACCTACTACACTTAACCAAAACAAGCGCATAACTGCCCACCCTAATCGGTGGGCTTTTTTATGGCTAAACACATTTTATTAAACCTATAAGGACTATCATCATGATTAAAGGTCTCACGATTACCCCACCAGTTTTAGGTCGTATCAGCATCGGACGTGTCATTCAAAAGGACGGCAAGCGTTTGCCTGCTAAAGACGATCAATTCACCATTACCAGTCAAGTGCAGAACAAGGATGGCTGGATCAATCATCCACTAGATGAAAAGCTACGCGAGCACAGTAACGGTAAGCTGAGACACATACCGGTACGCATGTTGTTTAACGATCCGACGCTAAACCTGCGAGCAGAGTACACGCTGTTCGATAGACAAACAGGTCGCCCACTATGCGTGGGTGACGGTGAGCAATGTCAACGTCGTACAAGTAATGGTGTGGAAACATTGCCTTGCGCATCACCTGATCGTTGTCCATTAGCGCAAGGCGGTGCTTGTAAGCCATATGGTCGCTTGTACGTTAATCTCAGTGAAGATGATGAGTTAGGTACGTTTATCTTTCGCACCACAGGCTTTAATAGTATTCGCACGCTTGCCGCACGGCTGAGCTACTTTGCTGCGGTGTCAGGCAATAAGCTGTCGTGTTTGCCCCTGCAATTAACGCTAAGAGGTAAAAGCACCACGCAAAGCTATCGTACGCCGATTTACTTTGTTGATTTAACACTACGTGATGGGGTGACACTAAAGCAAGCAGTGCAAGATGCACAGGCAATTGATGCGGAGCTTAGCGAACACGGATTTGATCAAGCAGCGCTAGAACAGGCTGCAAAACAGGGTTACGTCAATTCATGCTTTGAGATTGATAACGATGGCTTACTTGATGTGGCTGAAGAGTTTTATCCCATGGAGACAGATGACGTTAGCAATAGTCAGCAGGGGAATTATCAGAACGGGTTAGCAACTCATAACGTGACTAGTATTGAACAGGGGCTACGGCAAAGCGTGACGGCAGTGAGCTAAAACAATCAATTCAGATGTGCGACGTAAGAAGGAGCTGAGTAGTCAGCTCCTTCTTTTATTGCTTCATTTAAGGCTAACCATTGGTCTGAATGGGATGCCGTAAAAAAATATGGGACTCGGTAACTGTATGAGAGGAAACGCTCTCGTTCACTTATAAGGAGCAATCATGGACAACTTGAATACTAACAACCAAAATAACACCGCTAATCTCAGTGCATTATGCTTACCACGAATGTTGCCATTGAAAGAAGTAACGTACCATACGGGACTTAGCAGTACTACCATTTACGATATGTTGGACAAGAAATCTAAACGCTACGATCCTACTTTCCCTATTCAAGTAAAGCTTTCAAAAGGTCGTGTAGCATGGGTTGAGGGTGAAATTGCAGAATGGTTGAATGATAAGATAGCTGCTAGAGCTCACTAGGTTGCAACGAAAATAGGCCGCTATAAAAAACCTCACTTATAAGTGAGGTTTTAAATAACTATTTAAAAATTTATTATTTTTTAGATCATGATTAGCTGAATGTGTTTGGTGGTCTACCATCTGGGAAGTCGTCATCTGTCAACCCTTGCTTACCCATCTCCTGAACTTCATCATTTTCTTTCTGTTGCTCAGCATCATTTAGATTTTCATCATCATCATCATCGTCATCGTCATCTAGATGATCATCATATGGATCACTCATCATACTTTCCTTATAGTCACTAAATAAGAAAGTAGTATCAAATTATTAAGCTAACATTTCAAGCATATTTTTGACAATTTGTCGAAAAATATTTTCGTTAGGCTCTGTCATAATACAATCTTAAACTTTTCTAAAAACCTTCATTACGATCATGTTCGGCAGTATGATGTAACTCATGCAATATTGCATAATCAATGCATTCTTTTGATGTTTTTAGAAGGATATATGAATTCTTAAGGCTGTTTAATAATTACAATTATGATTATTCTTAATTAAAAAAAAGATTATTTAAACCCTCTATCCCTTATATAACAAGGGTTTAACCCTCTCTCTAGAGATCGCCACTTTTTTATTTTTCTACTGTTTATTAGGAGACTGCCTAAGCTGCGTCAAGTGGAATGATTATAGATAATTTAAATTTATAAGTAAGCAGAAGGTTGGCGAAACGATATGCTCAAACAGCTTCTAGCCAATTTTTAAAATATGTTAGATAGCTAAACCTAGTTAGTTTTAGCTATCCTTAGCTGTTTCTAGCTATCCTTAGCTGTTTCTAGCTATTCTTAGCTATTTGGAAGAGACCAAGTCCAGCCTTCAGAAACAACTAAACCATCGCGGCGCATTTTCTGTAATAGGTTACGCACTTTATGTTTGCGCTGCTTTTCGTCTAGTACTTGCGGTAGCTTATTGGCAAGCATTTTATCAAAATCAGCTAACCTACCTCGTTCAAACGTTTTTAGATATTCTATAATCAAGCTTTGATAATGCATATCATCTAAGCCACGCATTTGCATATACTCTGCTTGCTGCTCAGTATGCCTCGCAACATCAGCACCAATCATATAGCTATTTTTACGCCCTTCAATCAGTGACTTTTTGCGTAACGCGTCGGCTTCCTCTTCGTTGATGCTCTGCCCTTTTTGAACTTTATCAAGTGCTATGATGTCGTGTAATGTGAGATTATCGACGGTCGCTAGCTGCTTGGCGTATTCTTGGTCAAGGACTTTTCCTGTAAATTTTACAAGCACTCTTTCACGGGATAAGTCATAATCTGGCAATGGAAAAAAGCGCTTGGACTGAATTTGATACATTTTTTTAATACCGCTACCGATGGTATCCATCATATTTAGACTAACCATGGCATTGACCAAAAATGGATTACGATAGCTCGCTTCAGGCGCATCTTGCAGCAAGACGCTCTCAATAGTCTTAGGAATAAACCCACCGCTGTTTTGAAACACCAGCGTTGAGTCCTCTTTTTCAACTACTGTGATACGTCCACCCAGACGATAGTCTTGATGACCAATGGCATTACTTAATGCTTCACGGATGATATAGGGGTCGTACTGCTGGACCTCTTCAGGGAACAGCGTACCAGCAGGCATGTAGCGGTAATTTAGGTTTCGGATTTTGTTATATACCTCGTCTAAGGCTAACAAAAACGGCGGTTCAAAATGTTGATAGTCCTTTTCAATACCATCAACGCCCTTTAGAATCCAAGTGATATGCGCTTGCGCTGGGCTTAAAAAATACGTGGATTCATAAAGTCCCAATAAAATAATCGCTGTGTTGGTGATCTGCCCACGAATGGTGATTTTGGCTTTATTCAAAAAGGTGATGTCATCCCATTCTTGAATGTCTTCAGCCAAACGTTTGTTTTTATCAGCAAAGACTTGTCTGGCAATAGCAAGGGCTTTAGGGTCAAGGTCTTCAAGCGTTGCATCGTGACAAATCTCAGCACTCCAGTCATCCGCTCGGTTTTGCCACAGCTTACGGCTTTGATCTGGGTATTGCTTAAGCAGTTTTGTGAAGCTACCAATACGAATATAAGGCTCATGCAAAAAACTAATGGGCGTATCTGTGGCTGCTGGGATCTCGAACAGTACTACCGCTTTACCATCAATCTGTAGCTCATGAATTGTAAAATGAATTTTGGGGCTTAAACGGCTAACCAGCCAGTGCTCTAAGTCTTCGTTGCCTTTGGCTTTTTTTGTCTTCGGGCTAAAGCTTGTGCCGACAACGTGATGCGTGCCATCTTCTACACCAAAAACTAAATAACCAAATTTCTTACCAGTCAAACAAGCGCCATTGGCAAGCGCAGATATACGCTTACCGATCTCATCAGGACTATGAAAGTTATGTTTAAACTCAAGCCACTCTTGTTCGGTTGGTTGCTGAGTTAAACTTAAGACAAGGCTTTGGTATTGGTTAGTCATAGTAAATTAGGCTACAGTAGCAAGTTAAGTTTAAAAACTAGGTATTCCTAAGTGTGTAAAGAAGGCGCTATTTCTTTCTGTGGCACTTTTTACTAACTGATCAAAGCTCATTACTTCTATATAAGCTTTATAGGCCTTATTATAGCCAAAGTAACCCATTCCATCAGATGTCATCGTAAGATCATACTTTTTTAAACGCTTTACCATTGTATTGGTTAAATCACAAAGTACATAACAGTATCCTGGCAAATCCTGCGCACCGTTAATAGGCCTACCATTCTTAGTTGTAACTCTACCCTCACGTACCTTTTCAAGATAATTTAGTGACTGCTCTACAGGGTCTCTACCTTCTGCAACATCGTTACGCATGGGCCGCTTAATTTCGATAACCGTGATTGACGCTAATGTTGGCGATTTTTGGTTACTGACTAAAATAGGGTTATCGAAAACTTTTAAGCTGATTAAATCAGGTTCTAAGTTTGATACATCATCTGTAATGGGCATCGAGTTTATAGTCTTATCAGAAGCCAGATAGTGATGAAAAGCTAGTCTTTCATCCAACAGCCATAAGTTGCAAGCCAGACTGTCAGTGTCATCAGTATCTGCTTGCATAGGCATTATAAGCTCATGAATGACATGCTCTTTTTCATACTTCCCATCATCAAGCATATTAATTGATTTACTTAGCAAATCAATTATTACTTTTCTATGTGAAACATATTTAGCTAAGTCAGATTTCTTTATGTCTCCGACTTTATGTAGATACTCATTTAAGCGAGTTTTATAGTCATCAACCTCTTCATTCTCCTTAGGCTGCATAACTGTGTGGCCTTCTGAAAGAATTTGGTTTTCTAGTTTATACTTATAGCTATGCAGTAAGAGGTCAAGCTTAGCGTCCGTGATACTAGGATCAATAATTAGTTCATTCTTCGCCAAATACCCTAAGATTGGACGGTACTGAGGGGCACGATCGCTTACGAACTTAGTTAATCTATCATGTCCTTCTTTGATATTTTCAACCAAATATTCTTTTAGATAACTGTTACATTTTTCTAAAACTGCTTGCCTCAGCATGTTAAAGGAAATCTCGTCTAGCATGTCAGGTGAACCTTCTTCTATATTAAATCCTGTTCGCTCGCTACGTACTCTCTCTGTTAGATAATCTGAAGTAATATAGCAATTATAGTAAAACTCACCATTGTTATCTTCAAGGCTACCATAAAGACCTAGAACCCAATCAGACTTAATAACCTCCTCTTTAACTAAGCGATTGGAAGCACACCATGCGAGTTTATGATTAGATTTTAAAGTATTCCTGAACTTGATATGTGTTAAGCAAAAGTCATAACCTTTGATTTGTATTGTCTGAGCTATGCTGAAGAAACCGTAGAGATAAACTTGGTAAACTAAGCGTATTAATCGGAGTTTATCATGACCAAGAAAGTAAGAACCTACAGTGACGAATTTAAAGCAGAAGCTGTCAAGAAGATATCAGACAATAATGGCAATATCTCGGCTACCGCAAAGCAGCTTGGCATTGCCATGCAAACGCTATCAAATTGGCATAACAAAGCCAATCAAGGCAAGCTTATCGGCACAGAACAATATGATCCTGATCTTATGACAGCGCTTCAAGAAATAAAGCAGCTCAAGCGACAACTTAAAGTTGCCGAGGAGGAGCGAGAGATATTAAAAAAGGCCACGGCGTACTTCGCGAAAAACAGTTAGTAAAGTACGCCTTTATTAAGGATAACCAGCAGATATTTAGTATCACAGCTATGTGCCGTGTACTAAAGGTTAAGCATTCTAGCTACTACGACTGGCTGAGTCGTGATATCAGCGATCAACAGATACATCGCAACCAGTCTGAGCTGCTGGTTAAAGCCGCGCACAGTGAAACAAAGGAGCGCTATGGATATGAGCGTCTGCATGCGCATCTAAGTGAGCGAGGCCATGACATTAGCCTATACATGGTGAGACGCATCAAAGAAGAGCACGGCATCAAATGCCGACGTCATAAGCGCTTTAAAGTGACCACCGACTCTAATCACAACAAGCTGGTTTATCCAAACGTGCTCGATCAGCAGTTTGATGCCAAGCGTCCTAATGAGTCTTGGGTCAGTGACATTACTTATATCTGGACAAATGAGGGCTGGCTGTACTTAGCAGGGGTCAAAGATCTATACACCAAAGAGCTGGTTGGCTACGCCATTAATAAACGCATGACTGCTGATTTAGTCTGTCGTGCACTAAATATGGCAATCAAGAACAGACGACCAGGCAAAGGGCTGATTGTGCATTCTGACAGAGGCAGTCAGTACTGTAGCCACGCTTATCACAAAATCATCAAGCAGCATCAGTTTACAGGCTCAATGAGTGCTAAAGGCAACTGCTTTGACAACGCACCCATAGAAAGCTTCTGGGGCATATTAAAGAACGAGCTGGTGTATCACCAAGACTATAAAACTAGATTTGCCGCCATTACCGATATCATTGGATATATTGAACTATATTACAACCAAACGAGAACTCAAAAGAGCTTGGGCTATAAATCGCCAAGACAGGTGTGGTTTGATTATTATCGTCAAGCTGCGTAATTAAATCTCCCAAGTTTAACTGTACGGATTTGACGGCAGGGGTCA
>NZ_AYYA01000035.1:0-2964 GCF_000511065.1 Psychrobacter sp. TB67 | reverse complement strand
TGACCCCTGCCGTCAAATCCGTACAGTTAAACTTGGGAGATTTAATTACGCAGCTTGACGATAATAATCAAACCACACCTGTCTTGGCGATTTATAGCCCAAGCTCTTTTGAGTTCTCGTTTGGTTGTAATATAGTTCAATATATCCAATGATATCGGTAATGGCGGCAAATCTAGTTTTATAGTCTTGGTGATACACCAGCTCGTTCTTTAATATGCCCCAGAAGCTTTCTATGGGTGCGTTGTCAAAGCAGTTGCCTTTAGCACTCATTGAGCCTGTAAACTGATGCTGCTTGATGATTTTGTGATAAGCGTGGCTACAGTACTGACTGCCTCTGTCAGAATGCACAATCAGCCCTTTGCCTGGTCGTCTGTTCTTGATTGCCATATTTAGTGCACGACAGACTAAATCAGCAGTCATGCGTTTATTAATGGCGTAGCCAACCAGCTCTTTGGTGTATAGATCTTTGACCCCTGCTAAGTACAGCCAGCCCTCATTTGTCCAGATATAAGTAATGTCACTGACCCAAGACTCATTAGGACGCTTGGCATCAAACTGCTGATCGAGCACGTTTGGATAAACCAGCTTGTTGTGATTAGAGTCGGTGGTCACTTTAAAGCGCTTATGACGTCGGCATTTGATGCCGTGCTCTTCTTTGATGCGTCTCACCATGTATAGGCTAATGTCATGGCCTCGCTCACTTAGATGCGCATGCAGACGCTCATATCCATAGCGCTCCTTTGTTTCACTGTGCGCGGCTTTAACCAGCAGCTCAGACTGGTTGCGATGTATCTGTTGATCGCTGATATCACGACTCAGCCAGTCGTAGTAGCTAGAATGCTTAACCTTTAGTACACGGCACATAGCTGTGATACTAAATATCTGCTGGTTATCCTTAATAAAGGCGTACTTTACTAACTGTTTTTCGCGAAGTACGCCGTGGCCTTTTTTAATATCTCTCGCTCCTCCTCGGCAACTTTAAGTTGTCGCTTGAGCTGCTTTATTTCTTGAAGCGCTGTCATAAGATCAGGATCATATTGTTCTGTGCCGATAAGCTTGCCTTGATTGGCTTTGTTATGCCAATTTGATAGCGTTTGCATGGCAATGCCAAGCTGCTTTGCGGTAGCCGAGATATTGCCATTATTGTCTGATATCTTCTTGACAGCTTCTGCTTTAAATTCGTCACTGTAGGTTCTTACTTTCTTGGTCATGATAAACTCCGATTAATACGCTTAGTTTACCAAGTTTATCTCTACGGTTTCTTCAGCATAGCTCATAGTTTTTATTTTGGGTATCATAAAATAGTTTGTCACAATATTTCTTATGGTACTAAGTATGGTTCCCTAGTGAGGACTTGAATCTTAGCCTGTAGCTAAGCGATTTCAATAGTTATAGGCTATTGGGTTTAATTAGTGTACATCTGAGTGTACTTGATAAGATTAGCTTTGTGATTCTTTTACTAGGATATTCCCTAATAACCTAGTCTTTATTCATCCTCTGTCCTTATACCCAAGTTGTTACAACCTAATTGATATCCATTGTCACAAGCCTTGGAAAAGTACTTTTTCGCTATAACTGTATTTCGACGTACGCCTATGCCATTAAGATACATCATGCCAAGATTATATTGAGATCTAGCATCTCCTTGATTGGCGGCTTTTAGATACCACTTACCGGCTTTAGCATAATGAGCTATGCTGAAGAAACCGTAGAGATAAACTTGGTAAACTAAGCGTATTAATCGGAGTTTATCATGACCAAGAAAGTAAGAACCTACAGTGACGAATTTAAAGCAGAAGCTGTCAAGAAGATATCAGACAATAATGGCAATATCTCGGCTACCGCAAAGCAGCTTGGCATTGCCATGCAAACGCTATCAAATTGGCATAACAAAGCCAATCAAGGCAAGCTTATCGGCACAGAACAATATGATCCTGATCTTATGACAGCGCTTCAAGAAATAAAGCAGCTCAAGCGACAACTTAAAGTTGCCGAGGAGGAGCGAGAGATATTAAAAAAGGCCACGGCGTACTTCGCGAAAAACAGTTAGTAAAGTACGCCTTTATTAAGGATAACCAGCAGATATTTAGTATCACAGCTATGTGCCGTGTACTAAAGGTTAAGCATTCTAGCTACTACGACTGGCTGAGTCGTGATATCAGCGATCAACAGATACATCGCAACCAGTCTGAGCTGCTGGTTAAAGCCGCGCACAGTGAAACAAAGGAGCGCTATGGATATGAGCGTCTGCATGCGCATCTAAGTGAGCGAGGCCATGACATTAGCCTATACATGGTGAGACGCATCAAAGAAGAGCACGGCATCAAATGCCGACGTCATAAGCGCTTTAAAGTGACCACCGACTCTAATCACAACAAGCTGGTTTATCCAAACGTGCTCGATCAGCAGTTTGATGCCAAGCGTCCTAATGAGTCTTGGGTCAGTGACATTACTTATATCTGGACAAATGAGGGCTGGCTGTACTTAGCAGGGGTCAAAGATCTATACACCAAAGAGCTGGTTGGCTACGCCATTAATAAACGCATGACTGCTGATTTAGTCTGTCGTGCACTAAATATGGCAATCAAGAACAGACGACCAGGCAAAGGGCTGATTGTGCATTCTGACAGAGGCAGTCAGTACTGTAGCCACGCTTATCACAAAATCATCAAGCAGCATCAGTTTACAGGCTCAATGAGTGCTAAAGGCAACTGCTTTGACAACGCACCCATAGAAAGCTTCTGGGGCATATTAAAGAACGAGCTGGTGTATCACCAAGACTATAAAACTAGATTTGCCGCCATTACCGATATCATTGGATATATTGAACTATATTACAACCAAACGAGAACTCAAAAGAGCTTGGGCTATAAATCGCCAAGACAGGTGTGGTTTGATTATTATCGTCAAGCTGCGTAATTAAATCTCCCAAGTTTAACTGTACGGATTTGACGGCAGGGGTCA